>DASSCU010000047.1 GCA_035697485.1 Actinomycetota bacterium | reverse complement strand
GTTCGCCGAGGCTGGTCGAGCTCGTCACATCGGCGAACAGGATCGTCACCACTCGCCGGTCCTCACCGGGGGGAGCGGGCTCGAGCTCTTCGAGCGCGGACCCGCACGCCGGGCAGAACCGAGCCTCGCGAGGCACCTCGGCCCCGCAGGTCGGACACGACGGGACGAGCGACGCCCCGCAGGAAGAGCAGAAGCGGGCGCCGTCGAGATTCTCGGCCCCACATGCCGCGCAGGTATTCACGGCGGCGAGTCTACGACCGCCTCCGGACACCGAGCCCGACGGATGCGTCCGATCGACGATCGGCCATCGCTTAGACTCCCGCGCATGAACGTGCCCGAGAAGCCGACGATCGACGGCCTCGAAGCGAAGTGGGGCGAGCAGTGGGAGACCGACGGCATCTACCGGTTCGATCGTTCGAAGACGCGAGACCAGGTCTTCGCGATCGACACCCCGCCGCCGACCGCGAGCGGCACGTTGCACGTCGGGTCGGTCTGCTCGTATACGCATACCGACCTCATCGCCCGCTTCCAGCGGATGCGGGGCAAGGTCCTCTTCTACCCGATGGGATGGGACGATAACGGCCTGCCCACGGAGCGCCGGGTCCAGAACTTCTTCGGCGTCCGGTGCGACCCCTCGGTGCCGTACGAGTCCGCCTTCGACCTCGACGCGCTCGACCGTTCCGGGGACGAGCCGGTGGCTGTCTCGCGTCCGAACTTCATCGATCTGTGCGAACGACTGACCGCCGAGGATGAGAAGGCGTTCGAGGGGCTGTTCCGCGTGCTCGGCCTGTCGGTGGACTGGAGCCAGACGTACCGAACCATCGACGCGCGCTCACGACGGGTCTCGCAGCGCGTGTTCCTTCGGCTCCTTCGTCGTGGGATCGCGTATCAGGCCGAAGCGCCGACGATGTGGGACGTCGACTTCCGGACGGCGGTCGCGCAGGCGGAGATCCAGGACCGAGAGGTGGACGGCCGGTACCACCGCATCCGATTCAACCTGGCCGACGGCTCCGGTTCGTTGGAGGTCGAGACCTCGAGACCCGAGCTCATCCCGGCCTGCGTCGCACTTGTCGTGAACCCGTCCGACGGCCGGTACCGGTCGCTGGTCGGCTCGACGGCCGTGACGCCGCTGTTCTCCGCCGAGGTCCCGATCGTCGCGCACGAACTGGCGGATCCCGAGAAGGGGACCGGTGTCGCGATGATCTGCACGTTCGGCGACGTCACCGACGTCACGTGGTGGCGAGAGCTGAAGCTCCCCACCCGAGTCGTTGTCCAGCGAGATGGCACGATCGCACCGCCGCGATGGGGGGAGCCCGGATGGAGGTCGCGGGACGTCGAGGCGGCTCGCCGGGCGCAGGAGGAGATCGCCGGCCTCACCTCGAAGCGGGCGCGCACGCGGATCGCCGAGCTCCTCGCCGGGTCGGGGGACCTGCTGGGGGAGCCGACGCCGGTGCGGCACGTGGTGAAGTTCTACGAGAACGGGCAGCGACCGCTCGAGGTGGTCGCCAGCCGGCAGTGGTTCGTGAAGACGATCGAGTTCCGCGACCGACTCCTCGAACGCGGGCGCGAACTGCGGTGGCACCCGCCGCACATGGGGGCACGGTACGCCTCTTGGGTCGAGGGCCTGAACGGGGATTGGGGTATCAGCCGGCAGCGGTTCTTCGGCGTTCCGATCCCGCTGTGGTATCCGCTCGACCACGATGGCGTGCCCGATCACGACCACCCGCTGGTCCCGAGCGAGGATCGGCTCCCGGTCGACCCGAGCACCGACGTCCCGGACGGGTACTCGGAGGATCGACGCGGCAAGCCGGATGGGTTCGTCGGAGACCCCGATGTCATGGACACGTGGGCCACCTCCTCCCAGACGCCGGAGATCGCCGGCGGGTGGGAGGAGGACGAGGACCTGTTCGGTCGCGTCTTCCCGATGGACCTTCGTCCGCAAGCCCACGACATCATCAGGACCTGGCTCTTCTACACCGTCCTGAAGGCCGAACTGGTCCACGGGAAGCTTCCGTGGACCGACGCCGCGATCAGCGGGTTCATCCTCGACCCCGATCGCAAGAAGATGTCGAAGTCCAAAGGGAACGTGGTCACGCCTATCGCCCTCCTCGAGCAGCACGGGGCTGACGCCGTCCGTTACTGGGCCGCGAGCGCACGACTCGGTCTGGATGCCGCCTTCAAAGAGGATCAGATCAAGATCGGACGACGGCTCGCGATCAAGATCCTGAACGCCTCACGCTTCACCCTGTCGCTCGAGGGTACCGAGGCCGAGATCGCGGACCCGCTCGACCGCTCGATGCTCGACCAGCTCTCCGGCGTCGTCGAGCAGGCGACGGTCGCGCTCGAAGGCTACGAGCACGCCCGGGCGCTCGAGCTCGTCGAGCGCTTCTTCTGGGGGTTCACGGACGACTACCTCGAGTTGGTGAAGGGACGCGCGTACGGCGGCCACGGCCCCGAGGC
>DASSCU010000046.1 GCA_035697485.1 Actinomycetota bacterium | reverse complement strand
CGGCGAGGAGCGGCACGAGCAGCGCCACCTGGAGCGCGAACGGTCGAGCCTGCGTGTTGATGCGGATGATCTCGTCCTGGACGTCGTGGGGCTGACCCACCAACAGCTCGTCGAGCGCCGTGTTGCTCATCAGCTCCGCATCGTCCTCGAGCCCGGTCGCCACCTGCTGTTGCTCGGCGGGCGACAGCACGGCGCTGCTCTCCGCCATATCGGTGAACGTGATCGACAGCGTCGCCAGCATGATCGCGCCGGCGAACGCCAGTCCGAACGAGAGCCCGAACGAGCCGCTCGCGGAGTTGACGCCCGCGGCCTCGCTGACCCGTTCCTCGGAGATCGGCGACAGCGTGTAGTTGTTGAGCTGTGACACGAGCAGCCCGAGCCCGGCTCCCGCGATCAGCAGCGGGACGGAGAGGTACCAGCCCGAGTCGGCGCTGGGGACGACCCAGATCAGCAGGGCCATGCCGAGCGACAGGAGGGCGAAGCCTGAGCGGATGATCCTGCTCGGGCGGCGCGATCCTGCCTTCTTCCCGGCGAGCACGGCCACACCGAACATCGTGAGCGAGAGCGGCGCGAGGGACAGGCCCGTCTGCAGGGCGTCGTACTCGAGCACCATCTGCAGGAAGATCGGCAGCGCGATCATCGCTCCGCCCAGGGCGATGTTCTGGAGCATCTGTCCCGAGATCCCGAACCGGAACATCGCCGACCGGAACAGGTCGGGGTCGAGCAGGGTCGGCTTCTCCTCGCGCTTGCGACGCAGGAGCCAGTACGCGAGCGACCCCAGGCCCACCGCCCCGACGACCAGGAGCTCGGCGACGGCGTCTCCGCCTTCCTGCCACGCCAGGATGCCGAGGACGATGCCGCCCATGCCGAGGACCGAGAGGATCGACCCGATCGGGTCGACCTGCCTCGACCCCGTGAACGGCACGTCCTTGACGCGCCCGATCCCGGACAGGACGACGGCGATGATCAAGAGCTCCAGCAGGAAACCGACTCGCCACGAGAGGAACGTCGTGATGAAGCCGCCGAGCAGCGGTCCGATCGCCGCCGCGACGGCCGCCGACGCGCCGACCAGCGCGTAGACCTTCTTCTGCGCCTCACCCTGGAAGTTGCCGTGGATCAGCGACTGCATCGCGGGCATCAGCAGCGATGCCCCGAGCCCGCCGACCACGGCCCAGAAGACGACGATCGCGACGACGCTCTGGGCGAGCGTCATCGCCACGGCACCCGCCGCGTACCCGCACAGACCGATGACGTATGCGCGCTTGCGGCCGATGAGGTCGCCGACCTTGCTGCCGATCAGGATGAACGCGGCCGACACCAGCGCTTCGAGCGCGATGGCCGCTTGGATGCTGCTGACGGTCGTGTCCAGGTCCTCGACCACGGCCGAGATCGACACGTTCATCAGCGACGTGTCGAACACGAGCACGAACATCGCCATCGCGAGCAAGATGGCGAGCCGCCGATCGAAGGTGGTCGCCTCGGTCGTGGTCGCCTCGTCGCTCATCCGGGGCTCCGCATCGCCACGATCACGTCCCGAGCCGGGAAGAGCGCCCGAGGGCGACCGCCCACAGCTCGCGTGCCTCGGCTCGCCAGCCGATCGAACGTGCGGCGGGGGAGTAGCCGATCGCGTGCCTCGGCAGCCGGACGCGGACGGGCTCCGGTCGGATCGAGAACCGCAGCGGCGGATCCATCACCTGCGTCTCGCCGTCCAGGCCGATCTCGATCGGCGAGTCCGACGTCACCTCGAAGGTGGGGGTCGCCCAAGTCGACAGTCCCTCGAAGCGCTCCGGGTGTCCCGTCGCGAGCGCGGTGAGGAAGGCCCGGGCACCAGCCGCGGCGGTGAGCACCACGGCGACGACGCCCAGCGTGTGGGTGTCGAGCCGGGGGCGGCTGCCCATGCCTCGCGCGGTGCTGCCGTACGGGTTGTTCGAGATCTGGATCACGTGCGCGCCTCGCTGCTCGGTGCCGTCGCGTCCTGGGAAGCGAAGATCGAACGGCTCCGTCTCCGGACCCAGGACCTGGGGCAGGGTGGCGAGGGTGGTGTCCACCTTGGCGTCGCGGTACTCGGGGGAGCGGACGATGGCCGCATACAGCCCCAGCGACACGTTGTTCACGAACACGTGCCCGTTCACGTCGGCGAGATCCATCGTGCGTTCGACGGCTTCGCCGTACGCGTCGAGGGCGCCGACGACGTCCTCGCGGTCCAGGCCGAGGTCGAGAGCCA
>DASSCU010000045.1 GCA_035697485.1 Actinomycetota bacterium | reverse complement strand
GACTTGTGCCGGGCGGCCGCGCGCTTGTGCAGCATGCCCTTGGAGGCGGCCTTGTCGTAGGCGCGTGATGCCTCACCCAGGGCAGCCGCGGTCGCGGCCTCGGTGTCGCCGGTCTCGGCCGCGGTGGTCACCTTCTTGGTCGCCGTCTTGAGCGAGGAGCGAACGCCCAGGTTGCGCTTGCGCCGCTTCTCGTTCTGACGGTTCCGCTTGATCTGCGACTTGATGTTGGCCATGAACGGTCGAGTGTACCAGCGGGTTCAGGCACGCCCGAGCGTGTCGCACGGGTCGGCGCCCGTACGATAGGCGCGCCGTGACCGAGCCCACCCACATCCGGAACTTCTGCATCATCGCGCACATCGACCACGGCAAGTCGACGCTGGCCGACCGCCTGCTCGAGCTCACCCACACGGTCGCAGACCGCGACATGCGCGAGCAATACCTGGACAAGATGGACCTCGAACGCGAGCGGGGCATCACGATCAAGGCGCAGGCGGTCCGCCTGGCGTACCGGTTCGAGGGCTCCGATCTCGAGCTGAACCTGATCGACACGCCCGGTCACGTCGATTTCACGTACGAGGTGTCGCGTTCCCTGGAGGCGTGCGAGGGAGCGGTGCTCCTGGTCGACGCCGCACAGGGGATCGAGGCCCAGACGCTGGCGAACTTCCACCTCGCGCGCGACGCCGGTCTGGTCATCGTGCCCGTGCTCAACAAGATCGACCTGCCGCAGGCCGACGTCGCGGAGACCCGCCGCGAGCTCGCCGAGGTCGTGGGGTGCCCACCGGACGAGGTCCTGGCGGTCAGCGCCAAGACCGGCGAGGGCGTCACGCAGCTGATCGAGGAGGTCGTCCGTCGCGTCCCGCCCCCGACGGGCGAACGCGACCGGCCGCTCCGGGCGCTGATCTTCGACTCGTCCTTCGACCCGTACCGAGGTGTCATCGCCTACCTCCGCGTGAAGGAGGGCGTGCTGCCCTCGCGCTCCAAGGTGCGGTTCATGGCGAGCGCGCTCGACTCGGAGGCCGAGGAGGCGGGGGTCTTCGCGCCCGAGGCCACGCCCGTGCCGAAGCTCGAAGCCGGCGAGGTCGGCTACCTCGTGACCGGGCTGAAAGACGTCCACCAGGTCAAGGTCGGCGACACGGTCACTCTGTCCGGCAAGCAGGGGGCGCGCGAAGCGTTGCCCGGCTACCGCGAGCCCAGGCCGATGGTTTGGAGCGGCCTGTTCCCGGCGGAGGGCGGCGACTACTCCGAGCTACGGGAGGCGCTCGACCGGCTGAAACTGAACGATGCGGCGCTCGCGTACGAGCCCGAGACGTCGCGGGCGCTCGGGTTCGGGTTCCGCTGCGGGTTCCTCGGGCTGCTGCACATGGACATCGTGAAGGAACGGCTCGAGCGCGAGTTCGGCCTCGAGCTGATCGCGACGGCGCCCAACGTGGAGTTCCACGTGATCAGGGCCGATGAGACGATCGTCGTGCACAACCCGAGCGAGATGCCGCAACCGGGCACCTACGACCATGTCGAGGAGCCCGTGGTGCGCGCCACGATCATCACGCCGAGCGACTACCTCGGCCCCGTGCTCGAGCTCTGTCAGGCGCGCCGCGGCGAGCTCACTGACATGAAGTACCTCTCGCCCGAGCGCGCCGAGGTTCATTACAAGCTGCCGCTCGCCGAGATCATCTTCGACTTCTTCGACCAGCTGAAGTCCAAGACCCGCGGGTACGCGTCGCTCGACTACGACCCGATCGGCTACGAGATCGCCGACCTCGTCCGCGTGGACGTGCTTCTGCACGGCGAACCCGTCGACGCGTTCTCGAGCGTCGTGCACCGCGAGAAGGCCGCCCAGTACGGGCGCCAGATGGTCGAACGTCTTCGCGAGTTGATCCCGCGACAGTTGTTCGACGTCGCGATCCAGGCGTCGATCGGCTCGCGCATCGTCGCGCGAGAGACGGTCAAAGCCAAGCGTAAGGATGTGCTCGCCAAGTGCTACGGCGGCGACATCACCCGCAAGCGAAAGCTGCTCGAGCAGCAGAAGAGAGGAAAGGAACGCATGCGCCGGGTTGGCCGCGTCGACGTGCCACAGGAGGCATTCATCGCCGCACTGCGCGTCGACCAGAAGGCGGAGGCGAAGAAGTGACCGCAGGCGTCTATGTCCACGTGCCGTTCTGCCTCACG
>DASSCU010000044.1 GCA_035697485.1 Actinomycetota bacterium | reverse complement strand
GTGCGCCGGCCCGCCGTCGCCGATGTACCGCTCGAACGCCTCCTTCTCGGTGGCGACGACCCCCGCCTCGACCATCGCCTGAGCGATGTGCGGCCGGACGATCGTCGCGTCACCCGCGATCGCGCGCACGCGTTGGAACGCGACCGGCAACCCCAGCTCCTGGAGCTTGCCGACCATCAGCTCACCGCGGCGGAACCGGTCCTCCCGCAATCGCCGGAGCTCGAGTTGCAGGGCCGCGTCCTGCGGATCCATCCAGTAACACAGCACGTGGACGCTGTTGCCGTCGAACTCCGCCGAGAACTCCACACCGGGAACCACCTCCACACCGACGACCGAACCCGTCGCGAGCGCCTCCGCCAGGCCGTCGGTCGTGTCGTGATCGGTGAGCGCCACCACGTTCAGGGCGCGCTCGGCGGCGAGGCGAACGACCTCGGCCGGCTCGAACGTCCCGTCGGAGCGGTTCGAATGGGTGTGCAGGTCGATGCGGGGCATGACGGCTCATGCTCGCAGACGGCGGCGAACCCCGTCACGCACGCTCGACGTGGGCCCTGGTGATGTCGGCGACCGAACGCGTCCCCGCGAGGATCATCGTGTTCTCGAGCTCGGCGCGCAGGATCCGTAGGACGTCGACCACGCCCTCCTCTCCGGCCACCGCGAGACCCCAGCACGCCGGGCGTCCTACCAGCACGGCGGTCGCGCCCAGCGCGAGCGCCTTGACGATGTCCGTTCCCCGCCGGAACCCGCCGTCGACCAGCACGGGAACGCGCCCTTCCACCGCTTCGACGATCTCGGGGAGCACCGTGATCGGAGCGTGGACCGTGTCGAGCTGTCGCCCACCGTGGTTGGAGACGACGATCCCGTCGACCCCCACCTCGACGCAGATCCGGGCATCCTCGGCCGTCATGATCCCCTTGACGAGAAGCGGCACCGGGGCGGCGTCGCGGATCCACGAGAGGTCGTCCCACGTGAGGTCGGGCGCGAACGTGAGCTCGTCCTGCGGGAGGCCGATCGGCATGTCGAAGTCGTTGCGCGCATCGCGGTGGCGCAGGCCGCTTGCGGGGAAGTCGACGGTCAGGCACACGGCCGCGAACCCGGCGGCGTGCACCCGGTGCAGCATGTCGACGGTCTCGCCGCGTTCGGTGAACACGTACAGCTGCCACCACTTCGGTCCGTCCGACGCATCGGCCACGTCCTCGAGGTAGTCGACGGTCGTGCTCGAGACCACCATGACGGTCTTGGCCCTGGCGGCAGCCCGCGCGGTGGCGAGCTCCCCATCCGGGTGCGCACGCTTCTGATACGCCCACGGCGCGACGAGGACCGGGGCGTCGATGCTCGTCCCCAGCAGCTCGATCGAAGGATCCACCGGCCAGGCTCCGGTGAGCATCCGTGGCCGGATCACCCAGCGCTCGAAGGCACGCCGGTTCTCGGCGAGGGTCCATTCGTCTCCCGCCCCACCCGCGAAGTAGTCGTAGACATCGGTCGCCAGGCGCTCGCGGGCGAGCGGCTCGTAGTCGTCGACCGTGACGATCTTCGGCGCATCCACGGTACGCAGCCTAGGGCGTCAGAGATGTGACGGTGGGACCGCCGTCGTGACCACCGCCTCCGAGCCGGCGCCGGCGCTACACCGAGCACGGCCCGCCACGTGCCGTTCACGTCGAGGCACGCTGTTACGATGCCGCGGAGCCGTGACGACCCCCGCCGACCTTCGCGCCGCAGCGTTCCTGAAGGTCGTGACCTGGGCTCGGGTGGCCCTGGTCCCGGTGATCCTCGCGCTGATCGTCGCAGGGCCGGACAAGGAGGCGGCCTTCACCGCAGCGAGCGTGCTGTTCGCGATCGCCGCGCTCACGGACTTCTTCGACGGGCTGCTCGCCCGCCGATGGGCGCAGACGAGCGTGTTCGGCAACTTCCTCGACACGACGGCCGACAAGCTGTTGGTCTCGGGCGCCCTGGTCGGGCTCCTCGTGGTGGGACGTGTCTCGCCGTGGATCGCGCTGATCATCATCGGCCGCGAGATCATGATCATCGGCCTCAAGGGCGCGGTGGCGTCGACCGGCGACCTCGTCCGGCCCTCCGTTTGGGGCAAGGCCAAGGCCAACGTGCAGTTCCTCGCGATCTTC
>DASSCU010000043.1 GCA_035697485.1 Actinomycetota bacterium | reverse complement strand
GCGTACCTCCCACAGCAAGTCAGAAGTCACGCGAGGAGCCTGCCGCCCTAAGACGGCTTCCCGTAGAGCGTCCGCGACACGGGGACCCTGACCAGGCTCATCGTCCGTACCTGGTCGTGACCGCTCCCGACGCCAGGACGTTGCCGGCTGCGTCGAGGGCCTCGACGGTGAAGACGTACCGATGTGGGTCGTCACCGCGCGGGGGACACGGACCGCCGTACGCGTCGTCCCCGAAGCTGTTCCCCTCCTCGGTGCCGCTCGCCGGGACCGTCCCCCGGCCGACGTCCGTCGACGCTGGATCGACCCCAACGACCAGCCAGTGCGTGAAGGTGCCGCGCGGCGCATCTGGATCTCGGAGGCTGATCCGCAGCTCTGAGGCGCCCTCTGGGACGCCCAACCAGCTGAGCGGCGGCGAGACGTTGTCGCCGTCACACGTGAACTCGACGGGAAGGGTGTCGCCCTCGGAGAAAGCCGGGCTCCTGACCTCGATCATGACGCCTCCTTCGATCGGCTCGCTCGGATGAGTATCACGCGCCCACGATGCGATCGACCTCGGCAAGGGCGCGTTCGGGCCTTCTCTCTGCGCTTCGCCTTCCATCCGGGACCAGCCATTCCGCTCTACACATCCGTCATGTAGGCGTACTCCGTGATCAACTTCGACATACGACAGAAGACTCTAGGGCGCCTCGGCCGCCCGCTGGAGCTCGGCGACATCGATCTTGGCCATCCTGAGCATCGCCTCCATGGCGCGGCGCGCACGCTCCGGATCGGGATCTCCAACCAGCTCGGTCAGCTGGCGCGGCACGATCTGCCACGACAGCCCGAATCGGTCTTTGAGCCATCCGCACGGGCCCGGCTCGCCCCCGTCCGCCGTGAGCGCATCCCACAGCCGGTCGACCTCGTCCTGGTCCTCGCACTCGATGACGAACGAAACCGCCTCGTTGAAGCTGAAATCCGGCCCGCCGTTCAGGCCCTGGAAGTGCTGGCCATTGAGGGTGAAGTCAACCGTCAGGACCATCCCGGCTGGCCCGCTGGGCGTGTCGGCGGGGGAGCGCCAGACCTTGTCGACGCTGCTGCCGGGAAGCAGGCTCGCGTAGAACGTCGCCGCATCCTCAGCCTTGCCGTCGAACCAGAGGCACGGAAAGGGGTTGCGCATCTTGTCCC
The DNA here is from genome assembly GCA_035697485.1 of Actinomycetota bacterium. Classification (NCBI taxonomy): domain Bacteria; kingdom Bacillati; phylum Actinomycetota; species Actinomycetota bacterium. Next base: position 98,875 of record DASSCU010000043.1, on the reverse strand, counting down.
TCCTTTGAGAGCGCCACTTCGGGATTACCTCATCGCAGGATATGACGGCACAGGCGCACCGAACTCATCGATGACAGGGTGGCCGTCCACACCACATCGCAAGGTCGGGGGTATCAGGTGAAACGGATCGCCCTCGCCGTCGTGACGCTCGCATTCGTGGGAACCTTCGCGCTCGCGGCAGACGGGCATCCACTACCAGGCTCCGGGTAGGCACCAATTCCCAGGGGAGTGCGTGCCGGTTGGCGCAGAGATCGCTTGGGGAAGCACGGTCATCGTGAAAGGGAAGGTCCGGCCTCCTGCCCTACCGCTGGGTCTGCATCGTCCAGCGCATCTTCGCGATCGCTGAGGCGCTGGTCGGGAGATGAAGCGTCCCGGTCTGGCGGTGGGTGCAGCGTCAGCGGCGGGACGACCGCGTGCGTCTGCGGTGGAGATTCGCTGACGTCGCCGCCCGTGGGCCTGTAGGGGTCGCTCCTCCAGCAGGCCCTCGGCCACCCGTCCACGTCGAAGCGAAGGCTCGGCGCGAGGATGGAGCCTGCACGCCGGGCCATCACAGCGACCGATCTCCGGCACAGGTCGGTCTCGATTAGGCGCTTCACGTCATCGACGCTCTGCTGCGTGAGACTCCGGAGGAGCTCGGCCTTCTCGCGGTCCTCGAGCCCCGGGAAGTCCGCCGAGACCGTGAGGTGCGTCCGCCCCGCTGCCCTGTACGCGCCCGGCGACGCTCCTTGGCGACAAAGCAGAAAGAAGCGACTGATCTAGCAGCCGCTTCTTCCATGTGTGGGAGGTGCCAGCTTTCTGGCACGGCCCGGTGGCATCGACAGGGTGATCGATCCGGTTCGATCCCTCGCCCGCGCTGTGATCAGCGCCCCCACCAGCCCGCCGAACGCGAGGAGCGACAGGCCCACGGTGAGTCCGGCGCTCTCGAACCCCAACGTGGACAGTACGACTGTGCCCGGCATGAGGCCGAGGTACCCGACCGCTCCGGCAGCGGTGAACCATGGCCAGGCTCGCGCGGTGACCTGCCACACAGGGCCCGGCGGTCGACGTGGCACGACGTCGACGCGTGTGGCCGCGATCCCTAGGATGACCAGGACGAGGGCTGGCCCGAACCCACCTCCGACCACGAGGAGCACGGCTGACAACACGATCAGCCCGATGCCTCGGCTCCTGCGATCGGCTGATGTCACGGACCAGATCGCCGTCGCAGCGGCGACCAGCACCGTGAGCACCCCGGCGACGAGCAGGTCCGGGATGACGGTGAGTGCAGGTTCGCCTTGGAGCACTTCCATCGCCTCGGCGTCAGGCCACGATCGGATCATGAGCCCGTCCGGCGCGCCGGGTCCCTGCAGGATCTCGCCGATCCCGTGCTCGATCCCGGCGAGCGCGGCGAGGATGCCGAAGGTCGTGACGACGATCCGGGTCGCTCCGCTGCCGCGCCGGAGCCGATCACTCAGAACATGTCCTCCCCTCGCGGCCGGCGATGGATGCTCTACCGATTGGAGCGAGGTGTCCTTCACGCTTATCCGACTCATCCGACTCACCCCGGTTCAACCCTCACCCCGACGGTAGGAGCACTGTCGCGCGCGGACCCAGGCCGACCGTCCCGTCGCGGTGGGGAAGGCGCTGCTCGCTTCCCTGCCCTCGAGCTACGGGTGTCGCCGGGCTGCAGTGTCCAACGCCGTAGTGGCTCAAGCAGCGTGAGGAGTGTCCCCCCGATAAGCCTGGAACAGGCCGGTGAAGGTAATGACCACTCCTGCGATCGCCGTGATGATCCCCACCCAGTCGGGGCCGCCACTGGTGGTCGTCAGGCCGACCACGACGATTGCAACACCGACAACGCCGACTCCTGCCCCGGCGAGCGAGAGTCCGACCTTCCTTTCTCGTCTGGTTGTCATCCGAGGTCTCCCTCCATCAAGTACCTTCAATCGTCACTCTCCCCGATGGGATAACCCGCCTGTAGAGGCAAGAGTCCTATCCGGGTAAGGCCTCCCTTGCTGGGCGAGCGTTCCCGAATGTACGGAGAGGTCCCCCCACTCAGGTGATGAGGAAGTCTTCGGTGATCCTCGGAAGTCGCCCTCGAATAGGCTCCAAGCGGCGCGGTCGGATGACTGCTATTGACCGTCCTTCGACTTCCGGTTGAGAGGAGCGTGTGTCGATTCCGAAACAACGGTACGCAACGACCGTTTCCGCTGCTCAACGCCCTGACCAGCACGTTGTCTCGCCCTTACAGGTCACACGTCGAGGACCTACTGGTCCACGGACCATCGACTCGATCCGGAAGGACCTCGGGGACGGATGCTTGTCCCAAGAGCAGGAACCGGAACCCTCTGGGGGACTTCGATGGCGACCGCCATCCATCTTCGGTTCACCCATGACCGCTCGTCGAGCGAGCCGACGCCACCGAAAAGCCCTGAGCCGCCGTGGCAACCTTCGTCACTCCTCGCCGCCAGGCTGGCGATCGGTTCGGCTCGCGGGACTTCTGGTCGGCGGCGCTCAAGATCACGACGCGGTCGGCGCGATGGTCCGCGGATACGGCCTGACACGAGCTGGGCGGTCATGACCTCACTTCGGTCGGTGGATGCTCGACTTGGGCGTCTGCACGCGCAGGGTTCGTTCTCAGACGGCGAGCTCCAGGGACTGCCCGACCTCGTTCATCGGTACTTTCGCGCATCGATCGCTTCGGGGACGCCGTTGGCCCAATCGGCGCGTCTCCGGATGCACGGCGCTGTCAGGGTCGGGAAGTGGTGGCTCCCCTTCCGGGCTGAACAGATACTCTCGCCCCTGCACGGCTATCTGTGGGCCGCTCGTGTTGCGAGGGTCGTCGTTGGCTCAGACCGGTACGTCGACGGCGACGGAGCCATGGAGTGGAAGCTCCTGGGGCGGATCAACCTCATGCTTGCCGAGGGACCCGACGTCTCTCGTAGTGCCGCGGGTCGCGCAGGCGCCGAAGCCGTCTGGGTGCCGACCGCGATGCTGCCCCGCTTCGGCGTTGCCTGGAGCGCCCGTGACCCACATCACATCACCGCCAGGTATCCCGTCGACGACCTTGATCTGACGTTGGACTACACGCTTGACCACCATGCGCGTGTGCGCTCCATCGCTCTCGATCGGTGGGGTGCCCCCGACAACAACGAGCAGGCCCGCCTCCATCGGTTCGTACACGAGCTCACTCGCGTTTCCACGTTCGGCGGTCTGACTATCCCGAGCGCGGGTCGAGGAGGCTGGTTCGACGGCGTCGACTGTTGGCGGGACGCCGAGTTCTTCCGCTACGAGATCACTGACCTCAGCCTTGTGGAATGACCACCATCTCGCAGCGTCGGTTTGATGCTCTGGTTGCATAGCGCCGCAGAACAACCCGAAGGCACTCCAAGGTACTCGGCGGCACTCAACGTCACGCCTTCTGCAGATGCCTCGGCGCGAAGCTCGCCCTGTGCTTGGGTCGGCCCGACGGAACAGAGTGATCCGCCGCCGGACGGACCGAAGTCTTCCGGAGGTCGACTCCAGGTCTCGTGATGAACCTTGCACGCCTCAAGTGTCCGCGGTTTGAGAAGCACGCCACGTCGAGAGCTGGTCAACGTCCGGTCAAGGAGCCATCCGTCCCATAGCGTGCTGACTTCCAAGCCCCCTCACCGTGGTCGCCTCTGCGCGCGATCGCCGCGACACCGGCCCCAAGTGAAACGAAACCACGCCCTCGGAGGGACCGGGAGCGTCTCTACCGCATGGCTCGTGGCATTCGCACTCGTGGCTGTCGGCGTAGGGCCTGATGCTGGATCGCCGACGGGCGGTTGCGTCGTCGTGGCGGCTTGAGGGCGACACGTGGCGCGTCGGCTTGGAGGTGGCTCGACTGAGCGAGACAGATCTAGCGCCTGAACTCGAACCAGACCCGACCGGGGGGACCTGCTTCGTAACCCCACCTGTCGGCGGTCTGGTCCACGATGTGAAGCCCGAAGCCGCCGACTCGGTCTGGACCGTCGATGCCCGGCTCGACGAGCCGGACCTCAGCCGCAGGCGTGGGTTGTTCCACCTCCACCCTGACATGCTCGTCGTCGGCCTCGATCACCATGCGCACGACATCCCGATCCCGCAGTCCGGCGTGGCGAACAGCGTTGGTAGCGACCTCACTGAGGGCCAGACGCGCGTCGTCGTGTCGCCCCCCCAACGCCGGCGGGGGGACGATCCGGTTGAGGGCGGATCGAGCGAGGAGAGGGGCCTGATCGTCGGCCGGCAAGATCACTTCTCTGCGCAGGATTGGGGCTTCCCTTCGCTGGAGATGTTCGATATAGGTTTCCTGGAAGAGCGGGTACCCACAGGACGTTCGTGCCAACCCTGACCTGGGAGGATGCGCATGGACACTGTCGATCTGCCGTTCCGAGTGGATGTCGATGCCCAGGACGAGCGAACCGTATTCCGACTCGCAGGCGAGCTGGATATGGCAACGGTGTCGCAGCTCGAAGAGGCACTGGGCGAGCATGAGAACGCCTCCGAGATCGTCTTCGATCTTCGTGGCCTGTCGTTCCTCGACTCGATGGGACTCTCGGTCCTCGTGGGAGCACACGTCGCTGGTCGTGATAGTCACCGGAAGGTGTCCTTCGTGCGCGGATGCAACGACGTCGTGAGCAAGGTCATGCAGCTCACCAAGATGGACGATCGGTTGGACTGGATCGATCCTCCAAAGGAGCGCGACGAAGCCGTTTAGACGGTCGAGCCAGGGGTCGACGTTCGGCGTCGCCGTGACGCATCGGCGGGGGACTGGACCCGCCCGGCGACGCTCCTCTCCGAGGAAGCGAAGGGGTGGCGTGGCTGCGCCGCCCCTTCGCGTTGTCCACAAAGTGGTTGAGGCATTCCGCAACTCTGCCCCCGTTGCGAAGCCGCGACAAGGTCGGGGAACGTTCCTCCTCCGTCGTGGTGGGGTACACGGGGACTACGGACCGAACTGACGTACTTGAGGAGATCCAATGGGTCGTTCACTGATCCTCGGATGGTCTGGGCAGTCCCTCAAAGTCAGATCCGTTTGACTCGAGACGGGCGGGGTAACTAGTGGACCTCTTCGACGACTGGCTGCACTCGATGGGGAGGTCTGGCGTCCATGGACGACTTCATGATCGTTCGATTCGCGCTCGACAACGTTCGCCCTCCCGAGATCGCTCTGAAGGCCATGGAGGCCTTCGATCGCATCGTTGACGGGAGGGCCGTTGGGGACACGGAATCTGTGGACTGGGCTAGATATATGCGTTCAAGGACACTGCCGAGTCCCAAAGAGGATTCAAGACCCGTTTCGACAGCGGGCCGGTGGGTAAGTGGCGAGAAGTCAAATGTCCGCCCGGCGGGTTATCACCATCAGAGCGGACCGTGATGTGTTCGGCGGGACGGGGAAGGCTCGCCGGGCACATCACTTCGCGTTCGTGACGACCAGATGTTGTCTCTCTCGGCGAGCCGCAGCGCGTGAGCTGCTCGATGCGAGGGTCGAGTGAGCGAGCCCGCTCGGTTGGCGCCCGCTGAGCCGAGAATACGCTCATTCATCATGGGGACGCTATCCGGAAGGGGGCAAATGTGGCTAAGGGCAACAGGAAGCGGGTCAATAGGGCGATGCGCGTTCTGGAAGGGGCGGATGCGGATCTCGCAACGTTAGCTGAGCTGTCGGCAAGCATCCAGGATGCGCAGGCGGAGTTCGTGCGGGCATTGATAGAGATGCAAGAAATGCAGATGAGCTTCAATCTCCGGTACCTCCAACTGCAGAACTCGATGCAAGAGGATAGCCGCCGGTTCACTGCACTGAGCAACATCATGAAGACCAAGCACGAGACGGTGAAGAACATGATCGGCAACATTCGCTGACCGGATCCGGCGGATCGGGCGAAGCAGCTTGATCCGGCGGATACCGCCCTCGTTGGGGCGCGGGCCGCGAGAGGGGGCTCAACGTCGTGTGGTTCGAGCTAGACCTGCCGGCGCCGGGGACGTGAGGATGGCCGGGGTCGTGACTCCGGGCGCACGCCAATCCCCATGGACCTCAGGGCGGGCAGAGGCTTCACCGCATCGGGCGTGGACGCGTGGCTTCCACCCGGCCCGGTCGCGACGTCGGTCGAGGACCAGCGACACGATCCTGGCTCCGTGCCGCGTGGTGCCGCCGCCTGAACCGGATCCGCCCAGTCTTGCGGGCCGGGACTCCGGCTCAGATGCTCGCCACATCCGAGGGTGTGCTCGCTTGGCGACTCGGTTCTGATGCGGCCGCCGCCGTCAATCTCGGGCCTGGGCCGGCGTCGGTCGATCTCGCAAGTGAGGTCGTGCTCGCATCAGAACCGTCGCGTGAGGGCCGCGCATTGCACGCGGTGCTGAAACTGTGGGATTGCGTCGTCGTCCAGACACGCCAGGCCGGCGGATCTCGTCGCCCACATGCGAAGGCCAAGCGTCGCGCTGGCTCTCGGCCAGGATCCGAGCGACTTGCTCAACCTCTAGAGCATCTCCTTGCGGGCCTGCTTCGCTCGGTCCGCTCCGATCGCGGTCTTCGTGTGCTTCTGTTCCTCGGGGGGCGGGAGGACGGCGGGCAGACCGAGCGACTCGAGCCAGAGCTCTCGAGCCCATCCCATCGTGTGGTACAGGTGCTCGTCCTCCTCCTCTTCGACCTCGCCGTAGGCCTCCTTCAGCACTTTCGCCTCGACGCCTTTCAGGTTGTGCGCGACTTCCCCGATCAGCTCCCAGTTCATGTGGTCCTTGGTTTCGGCCTCGACCACGCACTCGGCAGCGACCAGCTGGGCCGTGGCCGGGTCGGAGGCGAGAGCCGTCTTCATCGACGTGACGAGCGTCTCGGCCTTGCTTTTCACGATGTGCCGGCCAGGGGACTCGCGGTCGGGTTCGAGGCCGAACGTGTCGAGGACACGAAGCATGATCGTCTCGTGGTTGCGCGTCTCCTCGAGATACCTCGTCCATTCCTTCTGCAGGTCGTCGTTACGAGCGCACTGCACGGCCGTCTCGTAGATCTGCACGCCGCCCTGCTCGGTCTCGAGTGACTCATAGAGCAACTCTTCCATCTGGGCCCGGTTCATGGTGACCTCCCTTCGGCTCGTTCCCTAGCGGGTGACAGCGCCTAGCCGTTCCTGGATCTCCTTCAAGCTCTTCGCCCGGCGATCGCCCCGACCACCAGACCGGTGATGCCAAGAACGACTGACTCGCCCATGGGGTCTCCTTGTGATGGCGACGAAAGGATGCCCGAACTCGGCAGCGGGCAAACCTCCTCGTGCCTGCACCAGGCGTCTGGCGCATCGCTGCAACCCGATGACCCCGTTGAGGCACAGGCGTACGGTGCACTCCTCCTCCGAAGAGGACGAGACGGAAGGCAGCCTCGATCGCGGGGGCTGACGCATGAATAGCTATCCCCTGATCTCTGAGCAGGGGCTCACCGGCGACCTACACACCGTGACGATCGTCTCCACCGGAGGAACCGTCTAGTTGCCAACGAGCCGGTCGTAGTAGGCGCTCGCGATCTCTCGAGCTTGCTGCACGGTGACGGATCCCGGGGGTCCCGCGAGATCCATCGTGTAGACGGATGAACCGAGGGTGAACCCCACCCAGTAGCTGTCGCGGGGGATCTGGTTCGGCGTCCCAGCGGCCTCGATGGCCTCGGCCGTCGTGAGCCGGCGGACACCGCTCGCATCCGGGATGCCAGGCACGTCGAACTCGCTGATCACCGTGGCACAGCTCTCGGGGCATGGCTTCTTCGCATCCGTCACGAGCCAGTCGAGCGCGCTCGTCGCCTCGTCCTCGGATCCGAGCTCGTAGAACGAGCTGAAGATGTGAGGCACGTCCGGCGAATGCGTCTCTCCGATGAAGCGCACCTCGGTCCCCGCCTCTTGGAAGCCCGCCTCCCGGAAGACCGTGGTCATCTCGTCTCGGTCGGCATCGACCATGTGTTGGCTGAAGAGCGAGACGAACGCGTCGATCTCCTCTGCGGTTTCCCGCACCTCGACGGGGTCGATCGTGCTTCCTGGAGCATCCGCGGCCGTGACGAATCGCTGGGCGAGCGACGGTGGGGCCGGCTCGCCACCGCTGCAAGCGACGACCGCGACGGCTGTCACGAGCACGGCGAGTCGGATGGCGTAGCGCATGAACGATGGGCCCGAGCCCACGGACCCTCCCTTCCGCGGTTCGCGGCGACCGTACTCCGCGCTGATCGACGATGTAAAGGCGCTTCGGGGACGCTGACGTCCTTGCCAAGCGGGTCCGATCCTCTAGCGGGCAGCGGCGTCCGTTCACAGAGGAGAGGGAGTTCGGACGAGTGTTCGGCGCTGCTCCTACCTGACGCGCAGACACTCCCTTCCCACCTTGACCCGCGGGGACGTAACTCGGAACATGGGAGCATCGCTGGGCCGCGAAAGCGCTCTGGTGCGTTCGGGCTGGAGCGCGGGCGTCGTCGACTAGATCGCCCCCAGGGTTGCATCCGAGCGGTGTCTGTGCCCAGGATGCCGAGTGAGCTACTCGACGGGCGGCCGTCGGCTCGCCACCGTGCTGTTCCTGGACATCGTGGGTTCGACGCACGTGGCCTCGGACCTCGGCGATGCCCGATGGCGCACGCTGTTGACCCGCTTCCGTAAGGTCGTCAGTGCCCAACTCCGGGCACATGGCGGGCGTGAGGGCAACTTTACCGGTGACGGCTTCCTGGCGACGTTCCCCGAACCAGCACGTGCGGTCGCTGCCGGCGTGGGAATCGCACGCAACGTTCACGACCTCGGCATCGACGTGCGGGTCGGGCTCCACACCGGGGAGGTTGAGACGATCCAGGGCGATCTCGGCGGTGTCGCAGTACACATCGGCGCCCGTGTGATGGCTCTGGCCGCAGCCGCCGAAGTCCTTGTGACGAGCACGGTGAAGGATCTCGTGCACGGGTCGACGATCGAGTTCGACGACCTGGTGTCGCACGAGCTGAAGGGCGTCTCAGGGACCTGGCAAGTGGCTGCGGTCCGTTCGGTCGATGGGGAGCCGGCTCCTCGTCCGATCGATCCGGCCGACGCGATAGAGCGGCTGGACGCCATCGAGGCGGACGAGCGGAAGGCCACCCGCCGTCGCACGGCCGTCGTGTCAGCCGTCGTCTTCGTCGCGGCCGTCGTCGGTCTCGCGGCGCTCATCGCCGTCGTCGGAGGACCGAGCCCGTCCTCGACCGTCAGCTTGGTCCGGCTCGACGCCCGGACGAAAGAGATCGCCGCCACGGTCGACGACGGACTCCTATCAGACCACCTGTGGCATGCCTTGTCGGTCGAGAACGGCGCCCTGTTCCAGATGACCCCGTCGGAGGTGCGTACACGCGATCTGGAGACCGGCGCCATGCGTGACACCTTCGACGTCGGCGACGACCACCAGAGTTCCGTGATCGGCTTCGGGTCGGAATGGCTGGGATCCGACGCCGACGCCGACTCACTCGTCCGCGTCGACTTGATATCGGGCGAGCCGGTGACGTCGCTCGACATCCAAGGCGGCGTCGCCACGCTCGCGATCGGACAGGATGCCGTGTGGTTCGTTACGACGAACGGTGTCCTCGGCCGCGTCGATCCGGTGACCCTCGAGGTGCAGCGGTGGCCGTCCGACGCGGTCTCTCCGGGCGCCGTCGTGCCGTTCGCCGACTACGTGTGGATCTGCGACTGCGATAACCGGCAGATCTTTCGGTTCGCCGTCGCCTCCGAGCGGTACAGACGATTCGAGATTCCCGAGGAGGCTTTCCTCGTCGGACCGATGGGGGAGGAGGCGCCCGCCCAGCTCTGGCTCGTCGACCAAGGTGCGTCGACCGTGACTCCGATCGATCCGCGTACGGGCGAGCGTGGCCGCGCGGTCGGGTTCGAAGGGACGATCGCAGATGCCCAGGTCGGCCTCGGCCACATCTGGGTCGCGGCCGCCGATCATGTCTACGTGCTCGACGCGAACGACGACGAGGCCGACGTGGTCGATATGGCGATGCCGGATGAGTTCTTCGCCTCCAGCGTCGCGATCGACGCCAACCACGGGGCCGTATGGATCGGCACATGCGGCTGCCCGCTGGAGTGACACTGCGAGCTGAGCGGACCCTCACCTCGATGACCCGGCCTATGCCTGCCCAACATCTGCATAACGACCCGAAGGCACTCCAAGGTACTCACAGTTGAAGGAGGAGGTCGATCTTCGGCGATCGAACCCGAGGCAGTGGAGTTGGTCGGTGAGGGAGCCGAGCCAATCAGGAGTTGGGGCCTCCAGACCCGACGAGTCACCCCTCGGGTACGAAGACTCTGAGGCGGCCGGAACTTGCATCCTCGACCCTATTCACCGCTCGGCGAGATACCAACTGCTCCAACTCCGTGGGGCCTTGATGTCGGATCTGGCCTGGGAAGTCAGCTAACAATCGCGCCACTTCACGACGTCCGCGAGATCCCACAGGGCCCAGCCCGGAGCGATGATCTCCGCCGCCGGGAAGTTCTCTTGCTGCGCGACCACCTCGAACTCTTCCATCGTCATATCGAGCAGTCCGAGCATCGCATCAACATCGAGGAAGCCGTGACTCTCTATCAACGACTGTCGGACGCCTTCAAGGAAGGCGTCAAGCTCCTCCGGAGCGATCTCGTCTTCCACCACTTCAGCTTGGGGGGGTCCAGGCAGATCGACAGACCCGAAGCCTAGCTCTCACCACCTCCCAACGTCCCACGCTCGCACCGCCTGTGCCTTGATCCACCTTGGCCGGCTCGCCCCGAGACATATGTCACGGCCACGAGGGGCGGATTGACATCCTCGATCTGCCGGGTGACGGTTCCGGGGGAGGGGGAGTCATGTCTGAGGCAGGATCGGGAGCGACCGGGCGCGTCGAGCGATGGTTCGAGGGAGAAGTCTTCCAGCCGATGGAGGACTTCAAGGATCCGAAGCAGGAATGGCGCCGGCTATTCTCCGAGTTGTTGGGCACGTTCTTCCTCGTGCTCGTCGCCGCGGGCGGGGGGATGATGGGCCAAGCATTCCCCAACACCATCAGTCGGACGGCGGCCGTCGTCGCGCCGGGGCTGATGGTCCTGGCCATCATCTTGTTCATGGGCAAGGTGTCCGGCGCCCACCTCAATCCCGCGGTGAGCCTCGCGTTCTCGCTCCGGGGGGACTTCCCGTGGCGACGGGTGCCTGGCTACATCGTCGTCCAGCTGGCCGGTGCGGCGCTCGCGGCGTGGTTCCTCCAATCGGTCATCCACGTCTCCGCGACGTTCGGCTCCAACTACCCGGCAACCGGCTACTCGTCGTTCGACGCCTTCCTGATGGAGGCGGTCCTCACGCTGGGTCTCGTGAGCGTGATCCTGGGCACGGCCTCGGGTGCGCAGAACATCGGGATCGTCGGGGCCTTCGGCGTGGGCGCGTACATCGCCCTCGCCGGCCTGTGGGGCAGTCCGATCTCCGGCGCGTCCATGAATCCCGCCCGCACCTTCGGTCCGAACCTCGTTGGGGCGAACTTCACGGATTACTGGGTGTACGTGGCTGGACCGTTGGCCGGCGCGCTTCTGGCGGCCGGCGCAGCGTTCGCACTTCGAGGGTCCGGGGGAGGACGAGCGGGGTCGGGGGCCGCTCAGGGAGCTCTGGACACCGAGGTCGCGCATCCGGAGGAGTCATGAGCGATCCCATCCGACGGCGCAAGGTGGTGCAGACATCGACCACGACGAGGGTGCTCCGCGTAGAGCGCGGCCATGAACGCGCATGACCTCACGGACGTATCTGTCGCCTCAGGCGCGCCCTGATTCCACCTGCACCTCCCCGGAGCGCGCCGAGTCACACTGCCAGTGAACACGTCCCGACTCGGGGCGTCGCCGTCACTCAGTCACACCGAGCATGGATCTCACAACATGCTGGTGGAACCCGACGAGCCGACGCTCTTGCACCTCTGCCTCGGCGGCGAGCCGCGCGAACGGCCACCGATCGAACCCAGGATCGGCCGCAGCAACCTGGACCATCGTCTCCCAGACGAGGCGCTTGCCTCGAACGCCGACGATCAGCGCCTCGACGTCTTCAAGGGTCGACGGCACTGGCTCGGGCAACGCCCGGCGCACCCAGACGCCCAGTGAGGTCGCCGCTCCGAAGGCTCGAGAGGCGATCGCCACCGGCTCGACCGTGCGTCCGGCCGCGACGATCGCCTCCCGAAGGATCCGCTGCTCGTCGGAGATGCGAGTGACCAGTTCCTGTATGTAGTCCTGCAGCTCACCCTCGGCGTGGCGGTGCAGGCGACGAGCCGTCCGCAGCCCGACCTCTGATCCGATCAAGTGGTCCTCGAGATACGCTCGGAGAGGACGGTCGCGGTTCAGCGCCGGGGACTCCTGGGACGACGCCACGTTCAGCCGGTCGGCTCAGCGGAGCTGATGTCGGCCAAGGCCGACGACGGGTCAAGCGTGACCGCGAGATCGCCGATGCTCACGATCCCGATCGGCCGGCCCGCTTCCACGACCGGTAGTCTGCGGACGGCGGCCTCTCGCATCCAGCGCACCGCCTCGGTCGCGTCGTCGTCGGGGGAGAGCACCTTCACCTCTGTGGTAGCGATCTCCGAGGCGGGCGCGTTCGGCGATTTCCCCTCGGCCAATCCGCGTACGACGATGTCTCGATCGGTGAGGATGCCGAGCAGCCGCTCGTCCTGGACGATGATGACATCGCCGATGTCGTGCTCCCGCATCGCCTTGCTCGCCTCGATCAGCGAGTCCTCGACCCCGACTGTCACGAGGTCCGAACTCATCACGTCGCGCACGATCTGTGCCATGACCGCCTCCTCAACCTCAGTAGCAGATGATGCGATACCCACCCCCACGTCAGAGGAAACGGCGGAGGCCAGTGCTTGATCGGCCGAGCTCCCGATAGGCGAGCACGACACTCGCCCAGCCGGTGGCGACCGAGATCAACGACGGCCCGTTCGACGGTCAACTGCACGTCGGTGGCTTGTCCCACTCCTGCCGATGCGTGACGCGGCTGGCGACCGCGCGGAGGCGGGCAGGGCAGTCTGATGGCCACGACACCTGGGGGTTTCCTGATCTCGGTGTCTCCTCTCGTCCGGCGCCGTGTGGGGCGCCTCCGGGGAATCCCAAGGGCTAGCCCGTGCAGGGCGGCACGACCTACACGTTCGTGACAGATGGGATCGAGGCCGCACTCGAATTCGCTCGTGCCGCCGGCCCTCCGGTCGTCATGCTCCGTTCTATGAACACTGTCGGGCTGATGGCCGTGATGTTGACGTGGTTGACCGGCAACCGCCTCACGCTCTTACGTGGGATGCGCCCCTAAGTCCCAGGGTTGCCTTGATCACGGCCATCGGAGCCGGCGTGATGGCGACCTGCAGCCGAGTTGCGGCTGCCCGAGCCCGTGTCGATGCCGCTGCCAGCTGCCTTGGAGAAGCCGTCTCGCGAGTTGGGCAGCACCCCGCGTCCGCGTGCCTGCATGCCGGTGGAGGCTTGCGGTGGGTGGCTGGTCCCGACGAAGACGAGGCGTTCGACCCTAGCGCTCGAGACGATGAGGGCATAACGCGATAGGCGAAGGGAGGTGTTCCTGATGATGGACGGATGGGACTGGTTCTGGGGAGTCTTGATGATGCTGCTGTTATGGGGAGGTCTCGCCGCGATCCTCGTGTTCGCGGTCGGAACGTTCGCCTCTCGCTCCCACCGACGATCAGACGAACCGACCGATGCTCGAACCATCCTGGAGAACCGCTTCGCCAGGGGTGAGATCTCCCAGGAGGAGTTCGAGGAGCGGAAGAGGGCGTTTGGGTCCCGAGCCGCATAGCGCCTTCGAGGCGTTCACCTCCGGCCACCGTGAGGTCCAGGATCCATTTCGATCGAGGCGGGTGATCGAGGCATGTCCAGCGGTTGGAGCGGTGTCGTCTCTCCTCCCGCGACGGTGCCGCGGGGGAGAGGCGTCCCCGACCACCTCTTCGCGATGCGTCGAACACTCCGATTCTCCGACGCGAGGGTAGAGCGCAGCTTTCAGGAGCAATACTTCCGCGACAACGTCGGATACGTCCGCACCGCCCTCCTGTTCGCGATCGGTGTGTGGGCATTCTTCGGCCTGCTCCCCCTACTGACGAGGGGGAGCAACGCGGTGGCAGACGAGGGGATGGCGTGGCATCTCGTCGTCACCCTCGGTGCCGGGGTCGGCGTCGCGTCGCTGAGTCTCGCATCTACCTTCGTTCGCAGTTACGCGGGGTGGTGGCAGTGGGCGATCGTCATCCTCGTGCTCGTGAGCACCTCGCTTGCCGACATCCACCGGATCGTGACGCGCCATCCCGAAAACTGGACCGGCGTCGTCAACCTGATGCTGGTCCTGGCCTTCACCTATGTCCTGTTCCGTCTGCAATACCCGTACGCGGCGCTCGGGGGCGTCCTCGTCATCGTCTACTACAACGTCATCCGGGTGATCTTCGAGACCGCCGGAGACATCGAGTTGCTCCTTCCCGACATCTACCTATTCGCATTCGCGGTCGCGGGAACCGCGGGGGCCTTCGTTCTCGAGCGATTCGCGCGGTTGCTGTTCTTGCGCGAGCGACAGCTCGATCGTGAGCGCGAACGGGGCGACGCGCTGTTGCGCAACATCCTCCCCGAGCCGATCATCGACAGGCTGAAGACTCTCGAACCGGACATCGAGGACGCCCGGATCGCCGAATGGTGCCCCGACGTCACCGTCCTGTTCGCCGATCTGGTCGGCTTCACTGCTCGCGCGGCAGACATCGAACCCGATGTACTCGTCGTCACGTTGGACCAGGTGTTCGCGCGACTGGACCAACTCGCCGATCGGTGCGGCCTGGAAAAGATCAAGACGATCGGCGACGCGTACCTGGCGGTCGCAGGCGTTCCGCGATCGCGGTCGGACCACGTAGAGGCCGCGGTCGAGATGGCCCTCGGGGCACGCGAGAGTCTCTCGGACTGTCGATGGCCCGGCGGCGAAGCGATCTCCGTGCGCATCGGGATCGCGTGCGGGCCCGTTGTCGCCGGCGTGATCGGTCACCGCAAGTTCGCCTATGACGTCTGGGGCGACACGGTGAACGTGGCCAGTCGGCTCGAGTCCGCCGCCGCGCCGGGAAGCATCCTAGTATCCGATGCCGTCTTCAGGCGCCTCCGAGGCAAGTGCCTATTCGCACCACCTCGTGTCGTGGACCTGAAGGGCAAGGGCCACATGAAGGCTCACACCCTGCTCGCCAGCAGGGTCGCGGCGCCTGATGTGGCCCTTGCATAACACTTGCATAAACAAGCCGGAGGCACTCCAAGGTAGACAGTGAAGCGAGTCTCGAGCCGCCGCGTTTGGAAGGGGTTTGATGCGCTCCCACGGCCGGCGCATGTCGTCTCGACCATCTCGCCATGGGAGCCTCCTCACCTGAAGGTCGCGAGGGTGTGTTCAGTCGATCATCCACTCCTTGACCCAGCGGCCCTCCAGGAGATCCTCCCGGACGAAGGGGTCATCGGCCACGAGTCGCTCGGCCCCGGCAGCGGAAGCGACATCGAAGGTGATCAGGCCTCCCGATCTGTCCGCGAATGGTCCGCCGAGATAGTGCCCCAACCCGTGTTCGTGCCAGTAGGCGGCGTGCTCGGGCGCCGTCGCTCGCACGCGATCGGGTGCATCTCTCATCAGGTAGAAGTAGAGGAAGCGCATCGATCTCCTTCAGCGTGCGGCTTCCTACGCCATCGGGCCGGCATACTCTGCGCGCCGGTAGAGCATGAGCGCGAGCATGGCAACGAACCCAACGATGCAGTAAAGACCGCACTGCGCGCCCTCGACGACACCGAACCAGGCCAGACAGGCGAACGGGATGACTGGAAGCGCCATCGCTGCCGCCATCTCCCAGCTGCTCCTTCGGCTGTGACCGCGACGCCGCATCCAGGGGATCATTGGGAGCGACATCCCCACGGCGACCACGAGTAGTGTCTGCACGGGATACCGGATCAGTGCCTCTTCCCACGAGATCGGCTCGACCATCAGGTTGACAATCGTCATGTAGAGAGCTGCGGCTGCGACCATACCGACCGCCATGACGGCGGCCATTTCCGCGTAGTGCCTGCCGAAGTGACGCCAGGGATGGTGCCGTGGCGTCACCGCTGGTTCGGTCCGTTGCGCACCCTTGCTCGAGTGCCCGGCCGACGGACTTCGTTCCAGATCTGTGACGGTCATCTACCGCACCTCGCTCCTGCGTCTGTGCCCGAGTCTGCCTTCCTTCGATCGGCGCACCACTGCGGACAACCCCCACGCACAGAGAGCGCAACAGGCCGCTGCACCGACCACCCACAGGAGAACCATCGCCCATCACCTCCCCGTCGGCGCTTGCGGGCCGGAGCCGGAGGACCCTCGCACCGACAACCTTGCACACGACACGATGGCGAGCCACGGCCAAGTGGGGTAGGGCCGCATGGCCAGGTTCTACGGTGCCGAGTGTCCTCGGGTTCCGCAGCAGCCAGGGGTCGACTCGGAGACCTCTCGATCGAACGTCGTCGCTTAGCAGCGGCCGATTCGGAGGTACTGCACCAGGATCGGGAGCCTGGCCCAGGCTAGCCGTCCGTCGGACCCCGCAGGGGGGTACACGAGGCCGGCATGCACATCCTGATCCCGGGTGACGGATCAAGATGATCCAGTTCTCTCGATGAACAGCGCCCAGGCCCAGGGCAGCGCTACCTCTCTGGGGACACCAAGGACACCGAAGGGCCACGGTCTCGTTCAGTATCTGAGTCTTGTGGCGCGAGCGAGCCAAGTGGAACCCGAGTGCGTACGTGTGTCCTCCGCTGGTCCACACGAGAACGAGGTGATCAGAGAAGATGCTGCCATCGTTCGTCGCCGGATCTGCGTAGACCGCGCGCATCGTCCATCCGCCCGCGTGAACGCTCCCGAGGCGGACCTCGCTCGCTCCGGCGTACCAGCACGGGAAGCGTACCCACCCGCCCGCTCTCCACGGGAGGCGTCTCGATTGGTGAGCGAAGATGACGCCCATGAGTACGGGTGGACCTGTCGACATCGACGCCGCTGAGTCGTGGGTACGTACTCGGCTGCCGATCACCGGGCCGCTCGAGCACTTCCAGACCGAGCCGTGGGCCGCCGTCTTCCGTGCCCCCATCGACGGCGAGGTCGTGTGGTTCAAGGCGTGCGCACCCCGGCCGGCCTTCGAGGTGTCGCTCACGGCTGCGCTGTCCACCAGGTGGGCGGCCGTGACGGAGGTGATCGCCCACGACGCCGACCGCCGGTGGCTCTTGATGGCCGACGCCGGCGAGCCACTTCGAACGCTCGGCAACCCGCCTGAGCGCTGGCTCCAGATCTTGCCGACGTACGCGGAATTGCACATGGGCGAATCGGCACGCGCCAACGAACACCTCGCCCGCGGCGCACCTGATCTCCGTCTGGGGCTCCTCCCAGCCCTCTACGACGAGTTGCTGCTCGCCGAGCTGCCCCTCGAGCCTGCCGAGAAGTACGCCCTCGAAGCATTCCTCCCAAGCTTTTCGGAGCTATGCGCGGAACTCAGCGCTGCGATGATCGGTCCCACCGTGCAGCATGACGACCTTCATATGAACAACGTCTACCTGAAGGAAGGCGTGCTCAGGGTGCTGGACTGGGGTGACGCGTCGATCGCGCATCCGTTCTTCTCGTTGTTCGAGACCTTCCGATTCCTCGTCGAGATGAACCGGCTACCGGCTGGAGATCCCTGGTTCGCGACGCTCCGGGACGCCTACCTCGAGCCGTGGGGCCGGGCCATCGGGCGACCTTCGACCTCGCCCTTCGGGTCGGTGGCATCGCGCATGCGATCGCATGGCTCCATCAGCGGGACGCGCTGCCAGAGGAAGATCGACCAGGATTCGACAGATGGTTCGCCGTGATCCTGCGACTCGCGCTGCGACGAACCCTCGATCCCTCCCACCCCTGATCCCGCAAGGGGTCTCCGATCCTGGGGGTCGTCCGTGTCGGTTCCAACATCCGCGAGTACAAGGCTGACGAGAGCGGTGTGTTACGCGCACGGATCGACTCGGCAGGTCAGGGCGTTAGCTAAGGAGAGAGATTCTCCTCGCCCAACAACGCGAAGGTCGGGGGGTCAAGTCCCTCAGCGCCTGCCGCGAGCCTCGTGCTTCCGCAGATCCAGACGAAGGACGACTTCCTCGTCATGCATCTCGCCCGTGCGCTCGAAGCCGTAGCGTTCGTAGAAGGGGATCGGCGATCCGTCGCCCCCGACCGCGCTCGTCGTGATCGAGTCGACACCCGGTCGATCGAGGAAGTACCGGACGATGAGGTCGAGGGTCGCCGTTCCCACTCCCTGACGCTGATACCGCTCGTCGATCAAGAGCTTCCACACGTAGCGGGGGATGTACGGCTCCTCGACCTCGTCGGCGATCATCACGAACCCCACCGGCGTCTCGTCTCGATAGACGGCCCACGAGATCGCCTGCGCGCCGGGTTCTTCCGCCGCCTCGGCCAAGGACTCCGGCACCGTGCTCACGAACCTGCGTTGGCCCGGCGCGAGGCGCAACGCCAGCACGGCGTCACGATCGGAGTCCTGGAGGTCCCGCAAGGTGATCATCGGACGAGGATACTGTCGCTCGGCTCGCCGCCCCGACCGGACGACCCGGGGGTGACGAGGGGCTGACGGCCTGGTCGAGGCCGACGGTGCAAGGTCTCATCGGATCACCGATCGTAGGTCGGGATCGACGGGGAGACCCGCGGGAAGTCCATGGCAGATATCCTGGATCCTCTGCATCGATGAACCTCGCGGCGGCCCGCAACGGTATCCACTCGTACAGGCCAGCGAGGGGGTCTTCGACCAACCCCTGACCCGGCCCGCCGGAAACCATGCCCGTGCACGGGCCGAGGGAGGGAACGTCATGGCTGAGCCAAGCTTGTACGAACGATTGGGTGGCGTATTCGCCATCGCTGCGGTGGTCGATCACTTCAGCGATGCGGTCGTCCAGAACCCCATCGCCGGCCGAGCATCGAAGAACCCCGAGCTTCGTGAATGGCACACCGACCAACTGGACAGACTGCCTGGCCTGAAATTCATGCGCACGCTCTGGGTCTGCAACGTCGCCGGTGGCCCCTTCGCCTTTACGGCCACGAAGCAGGGAAGCACCCCCCTCGGTCTGGAAGAGGCCCATCGCGAGCTCCACATCACCCCGGAGGAGTTCGATGAGGTCGCGGCGGAACTGGGACGCACGCTCGATCACTTCGGGGTCCCTTCGCGTGAGAAGAACGAAGTCCTGGAGGCGTTCGCGGCGCACAAGGGGGAAGTGACCGAGGGATCGATGGCCTCAGCCTGAGAGAAGCTCGACCCGGGCTGGGGTCATCACGGTGTCACCTGGTTCAAGGCGGACACGTCGAAAGGGGGAGGCCCGCTCGCGCGGATCCCATGCGGGCCTGTCCTTGCCCTCCTGGGTTTCTCCCGGAAGCGGATTGGGGTAACGCCACAACCACAGGTGAGCGGGTGGCGTCCTACACGGTCAACGACGGAGCGGTCCAGAACGCCAAGCGACTCATCGAAGCACGCCAGTACGTCGTCAGGAGTGAGTGGCGGACAGAACAACCTTCGGCCGAGGACGAGAACGCCTACCTCGATGTGCACGGCTGGGAGGGGTACGCGCAGTGGTTCCTCGGCCTCACCGTCGGGGCCGCCGAGGAGACGAAGGCGCGTCATGCCTTTGTCTACGGCGACTTCAAGCGCATCCATCGATCAGGCTTGATCGCGTGCGTCTACAGAGCGTCCGAGTGGGACCACAAGGAGATCGAACTCGCCGCGCACGATCTCCTGCAACTCCTCGACGCCAAACGCTCGTAAGCCAGGGTCGGCCGACACTGAGGTTGTGGACCTCTCGCTGCCGGCATTGGTACCGTGCGCCTCGTGACATACGTACTGCTCAATCGGCTGACCGCCAAGCGGGGCGAACGGAACCGAGTCGTTCAGAACCTGATCGAGTCGGGGAAGCTGTTCGATGAGAATGCTGCCTGCCTGCTGTACCTGGTCGCTGAGCCCGCCGACGACCCCGACCACATCTGGGTCGTAGACCTGTGGACCTCCGAGGAGGAGCACACCAAGGCTCTACAGGCTCCAGAACTGCAGCCTCACGTCGCGGAGACCGTGCCGCTGTTGGAGGGGATGCCGGAGCGGATCGAGCTGCATGCTCGCGGTGGCAAAGGTCTTCCCTGAGCCGGGAATCGGGTGACGGGATCGCCCAGGCCTGGGCAACCGCGCAGCGTCGCAGCCTTACGGCCCGGTCGCCTTCAGGACTCCGTCCGGAACCGCCTCCGTGCTCGGAACTCGAACCAGCGAGGTTGCTGGCACCACCGGACTAGAAGCTGTACGGCGCCAGCATCCGCGCCATGTCGACGGTGTCGAAGTCGGTGACGCCGTGCCGAGCCTTCCACAGCGCGAGGGCCTCGTCGATCAGCGTCTGGGCGGTGGCACCGGTGTGGACGGTGACGCCGGCCGGGGTGTTGCCCGGGTAGGCCCCGGTGCCCAGCCAGCAGATGGTGACGTTCTCGTAGAGATCGCCCGACCGCTCCGGCAGCATCGGACCGTCGGCGGAGTTGAAGTCGCCGACCATCGAGATGATCGTGTTCCGTATCGCCAGGTATGGCGAGTTGGTCTGCATCTTGTAGATGTAGCCGGAGGTGAATACGTCCGAGGGCTGCTTGTGCCCGCCCGGCCCGGAGGTCAACTTCACGACGCAGTTCTCGACGGTCTGGGTGTTGGCTGCCATCGGGGATCCGGTCTCGTCGTTGGCCCGGGTGGACAGCAGCGTGTGCCCGTCCTCGAACAGGCAGTCGAAGAGGTGCAGCTGGCGCTGCTCGTCGTTCTCGATGCCGTCGTCGCGATTCTTCCAGAACCAGCTGTTGCGGATGTAGATGGTTCCGGTGGCGGTTCGGGTGCCGTTGCCGTAGACGCCGAAGCCGTCCCAGGTGTTGTGGCAGCGGATGCCGTCGACCACTGCCCAGGACCCGTTGGCGAAGTAGACCCGGGGGTCGCCGTCCATGTTGGCGTTGCCCATGATCTCGTCGTAGGCGAGATCGGGGTCCATGCCGTCGTCGATCAAGCCCTGGATGTATGAGCCGTGCTTGAGATCGGTCCATCCCAGCGTGGTGGACTGGTCACCGGTGACCTTGGCGCCGATGATCGCCGGGGCGGTGGCCGGCGTGGTGTAGCCCAGCCGGATCGGCCGGGAGTTCTTCTGGTGGTTGGTCGGCGCGCCCGGGTTGTTGTACCGGCCGGTCGGGTAGGTGTCCGGGCTGGTCGCGTCGCAGTCGAAGTGCCCGGACGCGGTGAAGTCTCGCATG
Source organism: Actinomycetota bacterium (assembly GCA_035697485.1). Taxonomy (NCBI): domain Bacteria; kingdom Bacillati; phylum Actinomycetota; species Actinomycetota bacterium. The sequence goes on along the minus strand of DASSCU010000043.1, from coordinate 77,635 downwards.
TCCCAGGTCTTGGACGCGCTGGGCGAGGCCTCCCAGTACCCGTTGCCGTCGCTGCCGTGGTCGATCCCGGTCGGGGCGGTGAGGTTCGTCCGGGCCAGCAGGTCGGCGGTGGGCAGCCCGAGCGAGTACCGCGGGTCCGTGGACGGCTCGCCGCCGGCGTCACGCGCCTCGTCCGCACTGCACGCGGCCAGCCCGAGGACGGCGGCCCCGAGCACGCCGCGGCCCGCCCTGACCAGGAACACTCGCCGCCCGATGGGCCGGGTCTCGACGCTCATGCACCGATCGTGCTGCGGCGGTGCCTGCGGGTCAAGGCGGATCGCGCTTCATCTCGTTCTGGGCCCGGGGCCAGGTGATTCGCGAGGATCCGCGACCTGGCCTACGGTGTTGGGGATGTCGCACGCCCGGTGGGAGGGTCTCGGCGCACAGTGAAAGGAGTTGGCGTCATGTCAAGACGGACGCGAATCGTGAGGGGCATCGTGCTTGTCACGGTGCTGGGGGCCCTGATCCCTATGGGCGAGGCGTTCGGTGGCGGTCCCGTCACGATCGGCCCGGTGGGGATGTTCGGGGGTCAGGAGGTTCCCGGGCCAGGCGATCCCAACGGCGGAGGCGACGCGACGTTCGAGCTGGATGCCTCGAACGGGAGCGTGTGCTTCGAGTTGCTCTGGAACAAGATCGGTCGCCCGATGGCTGCGCACATCCATCGCGGTCAGGCGGGGGAGGCGGGTCCGGTCAAGGTGACGTTGTTCAGTTCCCGCCACGCGTTGCCTGCGACGATCAACCACGTGCACGGCTGCGCCGAGGGCGTCGACTCCGAACTGATCCAGCGGATCATCGACAACCCCGGGCGCTACTACGTGAACGTGCACAACCGGCGGTACCCGGCTGGCGCGATCCGAGGCGAACTCGCGGGAGGACCATCGTAGGGGAGTAGACGAAGGAACTGGGCGGGTCTCTCTCTCGCCCGGTTCCTTCGATGTTCTTGCTCGCAGCGTCACCGAGCTGATGGTCATGTACCTCTTCACGGGGCCAGCATGTTCCGGCTCGCCCTCCGTGACAACGATCGAAGTGACTGCTGGGGGTACTACGAGCGGAGCGCTGTTCTGAACCCCGCCGGCGGGTATATCAAGAGGACGGCAAGTCCGAGGAACCCCGCGCCGATGAGGATCCCCACAAGGGTGGTGGCGGAAAGGAGTAGTGCGGCGACGATCACGGCGGCAAGTATCCAGAGTGATCTCATCGGACCTTCTCTCGTTCAGCTCAGGCGCTAGCATGGGCGGGCTGGTATCTCCCAGCTCTCGCCGGTGCTCTCATCCACCAGCCCTCTCGGTGTAACTCCAGCGAAGACGGTTCCAACTGACCGGCTGGCAACTCCAGCCGACGATTGTGCGGAAGCCCCAACAGACGGTGGCCTGGAAGTTCCAACAGACGGGCGACTGGATCTGGCAAACGTCATGCTGAGACAGGCCTAAGCGCGGACCGCCATTTCGTGGCGGTGCTCGGGTTCGGTCATCATGGCCGGCCCGAGCGAGATGGATCGTTCGCAGGTTCGTAAGCGGGACCGCTCGCGAAGAGGCCGTGGGCAGCCCCTCGTTCCGAGGGAGGAACCATGCCCATCACCCAGAGCATCGTCACGATCGCGAGCGCGACGACGGCGATGAAGACGAGCCCGATCCCTGCGAATGCAGCCAACATGTCCTTCTCCTTCCCGCAAGGCCCTCGGCGATCAGGCTTTCGGCGGGTCGGAAGGGTGATCGGTGCCTTGACTTACATCATCTCACGTATGGAGTGGGGCAGGACGGCGAGGTCCCTGAACGAGAAGGGAGCCCACCGAAGTGGGCTCCCGTTCCTCGCTCGGTACCGGTCGGTCAGAGCGTCGCCGGAACGCCTTCGTAGAAGGCCAGGTCGCCGATCACGCTCGATCGCAGTTCGACCCGGTCGCTGAGATTGTCGCGCACCCAGCTCGTGGCCACCGGGGCCGCCGCTTCGGCGTCCTCGCGGGTCTCCCACATGCTGAACGACAGACATGACTTGCCACCGAGGTCGGCAAGGCCGTACCGGATGAACCCGGGCTGCTCCTGGAAGGTCCGAAGCATGCCCTGACGGGCGAGGTCGGCGATCTCCTGGAAGGATCCCTGCTTGATCTCGTAGGTTGCTACGCGCACGTGCTTCATGTGTGTGCTCTCCTTTGTTTGCTCGATACGTGTTGCCCCTGAACATCTGGGGCCAACGTGAGCCAGATCGAGAGCGGAACCCGCTCGGGGTATCAGGCCTTCGCTGGGACCAGCGGATGGGACCGGATGGAGGCGAGTCCCCGTCAGTAGGTCTTCTCCCGACAGGTACGGGGGTCGCGTCTACCTCCAGTGTACGTCTTCCTCCGATAGCCACGACGGCGGGTTGAGAGTCGGTCGACGGATGACGAGCGAGAGCCGCCCGGCGAGCAGGAGATCGAGCGCCCCTTCCCGACGATCTCGTATGCCACATGGCTTTGCCCTGTCGTGACCGAGGCAGCACATGTCGAAGGCCCACCGTCGACGGGCTCGAGACCCGGAGCTCCCCTGCGCGCCGTAGGCCGTTTCTCCGGGGGCGATGGTGGTAGTGTCGCGACGAGGGGAAGAGCGAGCGTGTGCCCTGACGGTGCAGGACGGGGCGATCTCTCGGGGGTAACCGATGGCGCATCGACCGGTGCGGCGGCGCGACGATGTCGTCGATGTTCGGGATCCGGCGGACGCCTCGGTCGTGTCATCGAGCGCGACCCCGACGACCCGCGGGCCCGCCGACGGCCCGGTCACGACGATCCTCGTTCGTCCCGAGACGATCGCCAAGGCGCTGCTCATCGCCGTCGTCGCGCTCACGTTCGCCGGATTGGCCGCGCGCGGAGCTCTCTACCTCTGGCCGCAGGAGGTCCTCCTGCACCCGCTGCGCGTCTTCGACGTCGGTGCGGAGCGCAGCATCCCCACTTGGTTCCAGAGCATCGCGCTCGCGATATCGGCCTTCCTGCTCGGGACGATCGCCCTCGCTGTGAGGCAGCGCGGAGACCGATGCGCTCTGCACTGGGGCTCGCTGGCAGCCATCGTGCTCTTCCTCTCGGTCGACGAGGTTGCTGCGATGCACGAGTCGGTCGGATCCGAGCTCAAGTACCTGCTCGAGACGACCGCGGGCATCACGCCCGGCGGCGCGATCTCGTTCGTCTGGGTCGTGCCGGGCGTGTTGGTGGTCGCTGCGGTGGTCGTGACGTTCGCCAGGTTCGTGTGGCGCCTGCCGCCGGCGACGCGCCGGCTGATCCTGATCGCTGGCGGTCTCTTCCTGGCCGGCGCGTTCGGGCTGGAGATGGTGAGCGCCCAGATCGTCTCGCTCGCGGGCGGGGTGGCCGACTGGCAGCAGGCGGATGGCGCCTCGAAGGTCGCCGTCGGCCTGCTGACGTCCGCCGAGGAGATGCTGGAGATGCTGGGCGAGGTGACGCTGGTCTACGCGCTCCTCCATCACCTCCGTGACCACGTCGGCGCGATCGACGTCGGCTTCGTTCGCAGCGTGCCGTAGCGGTTCGTGTCCTGCTGGCTCCGGCCGCACCGATCACGCGGCCCGAGCTCGACGACCTCTTCGACGCCGGTTCCGAGCGGGCCACCATCGACGACGAGTGAGTGGCTCGATTTGACCCGTTCCCTACGCCGGGCTAGACGTGGGGAACATCGAACGGCTCCCGAAGGGACCCAGCCATGCCCGACGTGGTGCTCATCGTCACCGACGACCAGCGAGTTCACACCGTCGACTGGATGGAGGCGGTGCCGAGGCGGATCATCGAGCGGGGCGCCAGGTACACGAACGGCATGATCCCGACGTCGGTGTGTTGCCCATCGCGGGCGTCGATGCTCACCGGCTTGTACGCGCACTCGACCGGCATCTGGTCGAACGGACGCAGCGACGACATCGGCGGCACCGGCGGGTGGTCGACCTTCCACGAGGGGGGCCTGGAAGAACGAACGCTCGCCGTGTGGTTGCGGCAGGCCGGGTACCGAACCGTGCTGGTCGGCAAATACCTCAACGGTTACGACGAGTCGCCACCCGGCTACGTACCACCGGGATGGAGCCGGTGGCACGCGTTCGCGGTCCGGAACGGGGCGTACTTCGACTACCAGCTCCGCCACACGGACGGATCAAAGACGAGACACGGCCACGACAGCGCGGACTACTCGACCGACGTGCTGGCCCGCCTCGCTGCGCGAGCGATCCGCAACGCCCCGGCCGACCAACCGCTCTTCTTGATGTTCACGCCCTTCGCCGTGCACGGACCGGCGACGCCGGCGCCCCGGCATGCGGGAAGCGCGACGGTCGGCCCGTACCTCGCGCCTCACGTCAACGAGGCCGACGTGACCGACAAGCCTCCGTGGATCGCCGAGCTGGACCCGGTCTCGATCGAGAACATCACCGAGCAGCGGCGAAACACCCAGGAGGCGCTCCGCTCTGTCGACGACGCGGTCGATACGGTCCTCGACGCGATCGACGAGCATCGTGACCTCAGGGACACGCTCGTGATCTTCACGAGCGACAACGGTCACTTCTGGGGCGAGCACAGGCTCAGAGGCAAGTACATGCCGCACAACGGGGCCTCGCGCGTACCGCTCGCGATGCGATGGGACTCACACATCGAGCCCGGCACCCAGGATCGCCGTCTCGCGTTGAACATCGACGTCACCGCGACGATCGTCGAGGCGGCAGGCATCCCGGCCCCGTACGGCATCGAAGGGATCTCGCTGCTCGGAACCGAGCCACGTGAGGGCTTCGCGCTCGAGGCCGCCGTCACCGACGGGAGCGACGGGAACGGCCAGCGGGTAGCGAGACCCGCGTACTGCGGCTTCCGGACCCGCGGATGGCTCTACGTGCGCTACTCGGGCGGATCCGAGGAGCTCTACGACTACCGGAACGATCCGTGGGAGCTCACGAACGTCGCGGGCGACGAGCGGCACGCGGACCGGCTCGCCTGGATGCGGGAGCGAACCGACGAAGAGTGCCAACCTCGCCCGCCCGGCTTCACGTGGTGAGACGAGCCCGGCGTCAGAGTCTCCTCCGACCCCCGCATCCACTTCGGACTGGGCGCTGCCTCCGAGGTCCGCCTGCTGATCAGAGACCGGAGCTGGCCGCGATGGTGGACGTGTCCGACCCGGCGGCCAGCCGCTGGAGCCCGTCGTAAGCCGCGTACTTGTACGCCTCGCTCCTGGTCGGCGCGCAGAACGTGGTGTGGATGAACCGATCGATGGTTCCCCCGGCGTGGACGACGGCCTGGCCGATGTGGATCAACTCGCTGGCTGATTCGCTCAGGATGTGCACTCCGAGGAGCGCCTTGTCCTCACGACGGAACACCAACTTCACCAGTCCTTCGGGGAACCCCGAGATGGTCGCCCTCGCGTTCCCGGCGAACCATCCACGACCGACCTCGTGCTCCACCTGCCGGGCCCGGGCCGCCTCCTCGGTGAGGCCGACCATGGCGGCCTCGGGGATCGAGTACACCGCGAACGGCGGGAGTGGGTCGACGGTCTCCTTGAACGGGAATCCGAAGGCATGGCAGACGGCCACGCGCCCCTGCTCCATGGAGACGGAAGCGAGCGCCGGCGGGCCGATCACGTCGCCCGCAGCGTAGATTCCCTCCGCGGCGGTCTGGAAGTGCTCGTCCACCTTGATCCGACCCCGAGCGTCGAGCTCCGCTCCGCGCTCCTCGAGGCCGAGTCCCTCGGTGTTGCCCGATCGCCCGGCCGCGAACAGCACCTGCTCGGGGAGGAGGACATCCCCGTTCTCGACGCGCACGCGGAGCCCACCGTCCGATCGCTCGATCGTCGCCACCCCGGCTCCCAGGACCAACCTCATCCCCATCCGCTCGAAGGTCTCGGCGAGCAGTCGCGAGATCTCCTCGTCCATGAACGGGAGGAGGCGATCCGCGGCATCGATGAGCGTCACATCGGTCCCGAGGGCGGTGAAGATGGAGGCGTACTCGCATGCGACGGGACCGCCACCGATCACCGCCATGCGTGCGGGAAGCTCCCGGATCTCCAGGATCTCTTCGGAGTCGTGAACGTCGGGATCGTCGAAAGGAACACCGGACGGCCTGAACGGACGGGACCCCGAGGCGATCAGGATGATCTCCGCCTGCAGCGAGAGTTGCTCCCCGTCGTCGAGGGCGACCCGAACCGTCCGATCGTGCCCGAGCGATGCTTCCCCTTGGATGTAGCGGATACCGTGGCGTCGCAGGTTGTCCTCGACGGCTCGTTCCATCGTGTGCCTGACCTCGCTCTTGCGCGACATCAGGTGCTCCAGCACGGCCTCTCGGTCGAGCTCGAGGCTGAGGCCGTACACGTCACGGTTCCGGAAGCCGGTGACGTACAGCGCGGTCTCTCGGAGGGTCTTCGTGGGGATCCCTGTGGAAGCGACCGGCGCGCCTCCAGGGTGCGGTCGCCGATCGATCACCGCCACACGCTTCCCGAAGTACGCGGCTTGGGCGGCCCCCTTCTCTCCGGCGGGGCCGGCCCCGATGACCACCAGGTCGTAGCGTTCAGCCATGCCGTCCTTCTCTCACTCACGCGCTCCGCACCATGCGCTGAGTCCCTTCTACCTCACTCTCGCCGTCGTTCGCCCGATGTTCATCTCCGAACCCGTGCTCCACGAGGGTGAGGTGGATGCCACGATGATCGACCTGTTCCCGGGTGGAGCCTGGATCGACTCCTGCACGCCGGAGCCGAGGACGAATCCGAGGCTGCGAGAGCCATTCGTCGCAAGACTCCCGGGATCCGGGGCCCAAGGCCTGCAGCGACCTGGCCGAACCGCACCTCGACGCTGCAAGAACTCCGCGACGATGGTTGAGTAGGGAGCGTCGGAATCACCGAGGGAGGAGGCGTCTCATGGAGACGAAGTCCGATGTGCTCGAGACGATCGAGCAGGCGAAGGACGCGTTGACCGTCCGGCGGGTGTTCGGCGACCCGTACGAGAAGAACGGCGTCACGATCATCCCGGCCGCTCGGGTGCAGGGAGCGGCGGGAGGCGGGAACGGCGAGGGTCCTGAAGGGGAAGGCAAGGGCAGCGGCAGCGGCTTCGGGCTGAACGCTCGTCCGGCCGGCGCCTACGTGATCCACGGCGACGAGGTCGATTGGCGGCCCGCGGTCGACCCGAACAAGGTCATCATCGGCGCGGCGATCATCGCGTTCGCGGCGCTCATGGTCGCCCGAACGGCGATCAAGGCTCGAGCGCCACGCGAGTCCTGAACGTCCGATCCGGCTGCTGGCGATGGCCGGGGTGATGTCGCCGGCGAGCGGACGCCCGGTGACGGGAGCCCAGCCTCGGCCGCCCGACCGAGGCTGGATCCTGTCGACCCATCCTTCTGCGGGCTCTAGGGCCGACTTCCCTTCGCCTCCGGGGTGCGACTCCCGGACGTGGCCGGGTTGCGACGGATATCGTGAACGACACCGTCGCCCCCGGAGGCCGCACGTTGAAGATCCAGATCCTCTGCACGCTCGGTCCGGCGTCCATGGACCCCGAGATCATCCGTGAGCTCGACGCTCGGGATGTCGACCTGTTCCGGATCAACCTCTCGCACACCCCGCTCGAACGAGTGGAGCCCTCGATCGAGCTGGTGCAGGGTTGCTCGTCCACCCCGATCTGTCTCGATACCGAGGGCGCCCAGGTGCGATGCGGTGAGGTCGCCGATGGCGTGGTGCTCGACGAGGGTAGCGAGATCCTGCTCTCGGCCGATCCGGTCAGTGGATCGGCGTCGTCGGTGACGTTGTGGCCGGAGTCACTCTTCGAAGCGTTGGCCGTCGGCAGCGTGCTCGAGATCGATTTCGATGGTGCGGTGGTGCGCGTGACGGAGGTATCCGAGCGCTTGGCGCGGGCGGTGGTGACGAACGCCGGACGCATAGGTTCCAACAAGGGCGTGACCATCGATCCGCCGCCCGACCTGCCGGCGCTGTCGCAGAAGGACATCGCCGCGATCGAACTGGGAGCCCGGCGCGGGGTCGCGGACTACGCCCTCTCGTTCGCGGCGGGCGCCGACGACGTGTCACGCATCCGATCGTTGGCGCCGCAGGGGTCGAGCATCATCGCCAAGATCGAAAGCCGCGCGGGGGTGAGGAACATGGACGCCATCATCGACGCCTCCGACGCGGTCCTGATCGACCGAGGTGACCTGTCTCGGGAGATCCCGTTCGAGGTCGTTCCTTACGTGCAGAAGACGATCATCCGGCACGCGAACCGATGGAATCGCCCGGTGTACGTCGCGACGAACCTCCTGGAGTCGATGGTCACCGGTCGGGTGCCGACGATCGCCGAATCCAACGACATCGCCAACACGCTCCTCGACGGCGTGCACGGGCTCGTGTTGGCGGCCGAGACGGCTGTGGGCATCGATCCCGTGGGATCGGTCGACATGGTCCTTCGCGGCGTCCGCGCGTTCGAGCGCTCCACGAAGGTCGACCTGCTGGAGGACGGCCGGCCGGAGCTGCCGACCCGATAGGAGATCGACACGGCGACACCCACGAGCGTCGAGGAATACATGGCCGGTCTCTCGACCGCGCCTCGCGCAGTCCTGGAGAACTCCGGCAGACGAACGTCGATGCGCCCCCCGATATGCACCCGTCGTTCGGCGGGGGCGACCTCAGGGGTCGCGCAGCCTGGCCTGGCTGACCGACGGAGCCACGGCACCGAACGCCAGCGCCGCCACTCCCGAGATCGCGAGCCACCGCATCATCGACACCATGTTCCGCCATTTCCGCGCCGAGTACGGGTCGTGACGAGGGTGAGCAAAGGTACGAAGGATGGATGGCGTCGTGCTCAGAGCCGATCTCGGCGGGTGCTCGCGCACGTGACACAGGTCACGGTCCAAACGTCGGCTCCCGCATACGATCGAACCCATGTACGGATCCCTCGCGAGCGCTGAGCTCGACGACGACGGACTGATCGGCGTCGCCGACGCCCTGAACCGCCACATCGCAGCGGCGCAGGTGGCGCTGTTCGGCGTGATCGCCGAGGTCGACCGTCGTGGCGCATGGCGTGATTCGGGCGCTCGAGATCTGGCGCACTGGCTGTCGATCCGCTACGGCATGTCGTGGTGGAAGGCCGATCGCGTCATCAAGTCGGCGACCACGCTCCACGATCTCCCCCAGATCGCCGCCGCGTTCGAGGCCGGGATGCTCGGGATCGACAAGGTGATCGAGCTCAGTCGGTTCGCGACGCCGCAGACCGAGGGCGAGCTCGTCGAGTGGGCCGGCGACGTCACGTGCGCCACGATCCGGCGCCGTGCCGACCTCGAGGTGAGGGCCGCCCACGACGAGACCGCAGAGTTCGAGCGGGACCGTTCGCTGCGCTACTGGTACCAGGACGGCGGGCGGCGATTCGGCCTCGAGGCCCGCATGCCGTCGGCGCAGGGCGCGGTCGTGGCGAAGGCGCTCCAGCGTGTCGTCGACCAGATCCCGATCATGCCGGACGAGCACGACGGTGCGTACATCGAGGCCCGACGGGCCGATGCGCTGCTCGCACTGTGCTCGCAACGCATCGGGGCCGACGCCGACGCCGATCGCGCGACCCTGGTGGTCCATGCATCGCTCGAGGCCCTCGCGGGGAGGCGGAACGTCGAGACCGAGCACGGGGCGGTGATGCCACCCGAGACCCTGCAGCGCCTCGCATGCGACGCGCGCGTGCAGGTCGTCGCCGAGAGCGACGCGGGCGACCCGGTTGCCTTCGGGCGCACGAGGCGGGAGCCGTCCGCTTCGATGATGCGGCAGCTGCGACACCGCGACCGCGGTTGCCGATTCCCGGGGTGTGGATCGACCGCGTTCGTGAACGCCCACCACATCGTGTGGTGGTCGCGTGGGGGCGCCACCGACCTCGACAACCTGCTGCTGGTCTGCGGCTTCCACCACCGGCTCGTCCACGAGCACGGGTGGAGCGTCGCACGCGCCCCCGATGGAAGGGTCCGATGGTTCCGAGCCGACGGCTCCCCTTATCGCGGCGGACCCGAGCGAGGCCCGACGCAGGTCGACCGCCGGTCGTTCCTCGATACCGGCTGATGTACTGCGGTGCCGTCGCCCGCACGACCGACTCCCGCCGATCCTCGTGAACCGTTAGGGTGGTCGAGAACGAGAACCGGGTAACGATGGGTCCGGCACGCTTCCCATCGGCTTCCCCAGGCTTGTCCCCACGGGCCTCACCCCCCGCTTCGACGGTCAGCCGCGTGACCACCGAACAGGAGGAGGAAAGCGATGATGAAGCGAACGCTGTTGATCCTCGCCCTCGTCGCCGCGATCGCGACGCCTGCGCTCGCCGCGGGGCCGATCACCCGCGATGGAGCCGATTATTCTGGTGTGCGGAATCCGGGCGGCTGCGAGGTGTTCCCGGAAGACGGTCCCGAGCTGCACGTGAAGTGCGTGGCCTCGGTCGGCGCGACCGGGGCGGCGTTCATCCGCTACCGGTTCCTCAGGGACGTCGGCGGTGTCATCGGGCCGGCGACGATCTCGGCCGACCTGCGTGATGCCGAGGGATGCGCGTCCTACCGCTGGATGGGCCCGATCCGCACGATGCGCATCGAGGTGCCGTTCGGCTGCTACATCCACGTCCGGTCGGTGACCTGGCAGCAACCGTAGGCGCGCAGCCGCGACGCAGCAGCGTCGGCGCTCAGGTCCCGACGGTCGGCTCGTCGTTCGTCCGAGCTCCGAAGATGGCGGTCGCGACGGCACGCTGAACGTCCGCCGTCGACCGGTCGGTGTCGAGCTCGCCGATCGCCCGGCGAGCGCTCGATGAGAGCGCGTCGGTCCCGGTTCCCAGCGAGGGCACCGGACGATCCGGCCCGACGGATCCGTCGGTCGCCATGCCGAGCAGGTCGTTGGCCATCAGCACCTCGATCGACAGGATCTCCTCGAGCAGGGCGAGGGCGTCTTCGGTCATGCGCACCGCGAGGGGGGCAGCGGTGGCGTGATCCTCGACGCCGATGTCGAGGGGCGGGGTGTCCAGGGTCGCCGGCGACGCAAGGTGTCGCAGCGCGGAGTACGTCGCGGCCGCGGGGTAGCGCAGCTGCAGTCCGAGCATCTGCGGGGGCGTCCAGCCCGGCGGCGGCCCGCCCGCCCCGGCGATCCGTTCGAAGAACAGATCCCACAGGTGGCTCATCCGCCGCTCGCTGATCTGGGCCACGTGCGTCATCGCGACGCGCAACTGATCGAAGGCGATCGCCATCACGAGCGGGTGGAAGTTGCCGTTGTGCACGATCGCGTCGTCCTCGATCGAGACGAGTGGATTGTCGCCGCGCCCGTTCAGCTCGATGTGCACGGCGCTGCGCGCGGCGGCGATCGCGACGCGGAAAGCACCGTGCACCTGAGGGATGACCCGGAACGACAAGGGATCCTGCACCGACCTCGAAGCACCGGGCTCGAACAGGAAACTCCCCGAGAGCGCCTCATCGACCCCCGCGCACGCGGCGATCTGGCCGGGGAAGGGCTTGGCCCGGCCCACCGCCGGACGGACGACCGACGGATTGCCGCTCGTCGCCTCGAGCGAGAGCGCCGCCACCACGTCCGCGCGTTCGGCGACTCGCTGCGCCCGCTCGATCACGATCGCTGCCTCGGCGATCGAGACCGCGTTCGACGACACGATCGTGAGTCCGTCCTTGGGCTCGAGACGCAACGGCTCGACGCCGGCCTGCCGCATCGCGTCCGAGCCTGCGTGCACGTCGCCGCCGAGCTCGGCAAGGCCGCGGCCGATCATGACCTGTCCGATGCTGGCCATCTGGCCGAGGTCGCCGGCACCGACCGAACCGCGGGACGGCACGACCGGATGGACGCCGGCGTTCAGCATCGCGACGAGCACCTCGGCCACCCGGGGGCTCGCTCCAGCTCCTCCTCGAGCGATGCCGTTCAGCCGCACGGCCATCGAGCCACGCACCCGCTCGGCGGACAGGGGCGGGCCGGTCCCCCCGGCGTGCGTCATCAGCAGCGTCACCTGGCCGCTTCGCAGTGCCTGGTCGGGGAGGACGACGTCTTTCATGTGTCCCACGCCCGTATTCAGGCCGTAGACGGGCTGGTCGCTCTCGAGCATCCGGTCGATGACCGCCCGGCTCGACGCGATCGTCGAGCGCGCATCGTCGTCGAGCTCGACCCTGGCGCCTCGCGCGATCGCGAGCAGATCCTCGATCTCGAGGGGAGCGGCGCCGATCGTCACCTCGCGCATGTCAGGCCACCTCGTACACGTGCCACTGGCCGGGCACGCCCTTCAACTCGTGCTCGCCGCGGTCGAGGAACTCCAGACCCGAGCCCACGACGAGTTCCGTCACCGTCGACGAGACGAAGACCTGGCCGGCGCCCGCCATGGCCGAGATGCGAGCGCCGATGTGCACCGCGAGGCCCTGCACATCGCCGTCGGAACGCTCGACCTCCCCCGTGTGGACTCCTGCGCGGATCTCGAGGCCGAGAGAGCCGAGCGCGGCGGCTGCTGCCCGTGCGCACAGGATGGCGTGTCGGGGTGAGTCGAACGTCGCGAGGAACCCGTCTCCGGCCGTGTGCACCTCGTGCCCGCCGAAGCGGTCGAGCTCGGCACGGAGCAACCGGTGGTGGCGCTCGAGCATCTCCCGCCAGCGCTGATCGCCGAGCTCGGCCGCGAGCCGCGTGGAGTCCACCACGTCGGTGAAGAGCACGGTCGCGAGCACCCGGTCGCGCCTGGGCGGCGGCCGTGTGCCCGTCAGGAACGCTTCGATCTCGTCGGCGATGTCCTCGACGTCGTCCGCGAAGATCGCCGTGCCGGTCCCGTCGATCTCGGCGAGCCGGGCGTTCGGGAGCGCCGCGACCAGTGCGTGCGCGTTCCGCATCGGCAGGATCGTGTTCTGGCTGCGGTTCATGACCAGCACGGGGACGTCGATCGAGGGCAAGAGCTCGCGGATGTCCCAGTGCGTGTTCTCCCTGATGAACTCGTCGATGCGGATGCCGCTGGAGGCCGAGCGGTTGTACCGGCGGAACCATGACCTGAAGCCCGGCTCGTCCCTGCGCGCCGGCGCCACGATCCCGATGTGGGTGTCGATGTCGATCACGACGCTCGCGTTCGCCATCCGTGCGAGCATCTCCGGGTCCACGCCGAAGTCGTCGTCCTCGGAGGGCACGAGGCGGGGAGCGGTCTCGAACGCGACCGCCGCGGAGACCCGATCGATGTGTTCGGCGACGAACGCCAGCGCGAGCATGCCGGCATCGGTGGTGCCCATCACGGCGGGTCGCTCCGCCTGCACCTCGTCCATCACCGTGAGGAAGTCACCGACCTGCTCGTCGAAGGTCGGTAAGCGGTCCAGCGGATCCGACATGCCCATGCCCCGGCGGTCGAAGCGGATCAGGCGCGAGAACTCGCCCAGCCGCTCGTACAGGCGCCGAAGCTTGGGGTCCTCCCAGGCGATCTCGAGGTGCGACACGGTGCCGTGCATCAGCAGGAGGTCGATGTCGCCGGAGCCCGAGACCTGATAGGCGATGTGCACGCCGTCGGGAGCGAGCGTGTACTGGGTCTCGGGGAGCGTCACGTGGGCAGTCTCGCCGGTCGTGCCGCTCGCCACAAGGTCGCTTCCCGGTGGCGGACCGTCGTGGCAACATCGAAGCTCGGAGGACCGCGGGATGGATGCCAGCACGCTGGGTCGCGCACGTCAGGCGCTTGAGGACCACGCCTGGCAGGACGCGTACGAGGCGTTCGCGGACGCATCCGCGGAAGGCTCGCTCACCGGCGAGGAATTGGAGCTGTTGGCGGAGGCGGCGTGGTGGACGGCCAATCCCGCCCGATGCATCGATGCGCTCGAGCAGGCATTCGCCGCGTACAACCACGAAGGGAACGAGCGGCGCGCCGCGTACGTCGCGCTGCAGCTGGCCGATCGTTGGGGAGACCGATTGGGTTCCGCGCAGGCGGCAGGCTGGTTCCGCCGTGCTGCGCGACTGCTCGCGGCTCAGTCCGAGGGGGTGGAGCACGGCTACCTCGAGCTGGCGAAGGCTCGCAGCAGCGAGAGCTTCGAGGAGATGATGCAGCACGCGACGGCGATGCTTGATATCGGCACGCGCTACGGCGACCCGGACCTGCAGGCGTTCGGGTTGATGTGCCAAGGCATGGCTCACATCGGCCAAGCCCACGTCAAGGATGGCATGGACCTGATCGACGAGGCCACGGTCGCCGCGGTCGCCGGCGAGCTCACGCCGATCGCGACCGGGATCGTCTACTGCTTCACGATCGTCGCGTGCATCGATCTCGCCGATTATCGTCGGGCGGGCGAATGGACGGAAGCGACGAAGCGATGGTGCGAGCGCCAGTCGATCAACGGATTCCCCGGCCATTGCCGTGTGCGGCAGGCCGAGATCATGCGGTTGCGAGGCGCGTTCGCCGAGGCCGAGAGCGAGGCGCGACGAGCCGTCCGAGAGCTGACGGCGTTCGGCGAACTCCCCGTATCCGCCGTCGGATTCCGCGAGATCGGGGAGATCCGTCTGCGTATGGGCGACCTCGACGCTGCGGACGAAGCATTCGCCATGGCCCACCAACGTGGCAACGATGCCCAACCGGGCCTGGCGTTGTTGCAGCTCGCACGCGGGCAGTTCGTGGCGGCGCGTTCGTCGATCCGAGGAGCGCTCGCGGAACAGCCGATGGCCGTCGCAAGAGCCCGGTTGCTCCCCGCGGCGGTCGAGATCGCGCTCGCATCCCACCATGCGGCAGAGGCGCGTTCAGCGGCTGAGGAGCTCGGCACGATCGCCCAGAGCTACGACGCGGCCGTATGGCAGGCGAGCGCGCACCAGGCCCTGGGAAGCGTCCTCACGTTCGAAGGCGATGCCGGCGGGGCCATCAAGGAACTCCGCCTGGCCATCAGATTGTGGACGGAGGCCGACCTGCCGTTCGAGACCGCCGGGGCCCGCCGATGCCTGGCGAACGCGCACCGGCTGGACGGCGATGAGGCGTCGGCGATGCTGGAGCTCCGAGCTGCGCACGCTACGTTCGACCAACTCGGCGCCGCACTCGAGGCACAGCGCTGCCTCGACCTGATCAGGTCGGGGGAGAAGGCCCAGGGGCGGCGGGTCGGGCGGACGTTCATGTTCACGGATATCGTCGGATCGACGGATCTGCTCGAGACGATCGGCGACGAGGCGTGGGAAGGCATCATGCGCTGGCACAACGAGACCCTGAGCACGCTCATCGAGCGACATGGGGGTGCGGTCGTTCACACGACCGGCGACGGCTACTTCGCCGCGTTCAGCGCCGCGGACGATGCGGCGACCTGTGCGGTGGCGATCCAGCGCACGCTGGCTGAGCATCGCCGCCTCCACGGGTTCGCACCGCAGGTCCGGATCGGACTGCACGCGGCGGAGGCCACCGTGCTCGGCGACGACTACGCGGGTATCGGTGTGCATCAGGCGGCTCGAGTCGGCGCGTTGGCGGAGTCGAGTGAGATCGTCGTGACGTGCAGCACCGTCGAGAGCGAGCCGATGCCCTTCCCCGTTGAGCGTGAGCGCGCGGTCTCG
Organism: Actinomycetota bacterium; assembly: GCA_035697485.1. Taxonomy (NCBI): domain Bacteria; kingdom Bacillati; phylum Actinomycetota; species Actinomycetota bacterium. Next base: position 62,147 of record DASSCU010000043.1, on the reverse strand, counting down.
CTGAGAGGCATCGCCGACCCCGTACGGGTCGTCACCCTCCGTTGGCAGCCCACCGATTCCGGCACGGCGGGGAGCTGAGAGGATGCCGAGGTACGCGACCGCCGAGGACGAATGGCGCGCCTACCTCGACGGGTCACATCCGTCCGCGCACTTCGGGCACTTCGTGTTCCGCCTCCTGCCCAAGGGACCCCGGTGCAGGCTGTGCTCGGTCCCGTTCGCGGGCGTGGGGCCGCTTCTCCTGGGGCCGTTCGGCTTCACCCCGTGGGCGAAGAACCCCAACCTCTGTTCGCGATGCGTGACGTGGTTGTCGACGAAGGACGTCAGCGGCGCGGAGATCGAACTCTCCTTCCTGTTCGCCGACGTGCGGAGCTCGAGCGACATCGCGAGGCAGATCGGCACGATGGAGTTCGCGCACCTGATGCAGCGCTTCTACAGGGTCGCGACAGACGCGCTCCTCGCTCACGACGCGATCGTGGAGAAGTTCGTTGGGGACGAGGTCGTAGGCTTCTTCATGCCGCTCACGGCGGGTGAGGATCACGCCGCCGCGGCGGTGCGCGCGGCGGAGCACCTGCTGGTCGCGACTGGGCACGGAGACGACGACGGCCCGTGGCTGCCCCTCGGTGCGGGGGTGCATACGGGCACGGCGTTCGTCGGGGTGGTCTCGAGCGGGGCAACGAGCGACTTCACGGCCTTGGGAGATGCGATCAACGTCGCCGCCCACGTCGCCGCCCAAGCGGGGCCGGGCGAGATCCTGGTCACCGATGCCGCCGCAGCCGCTTCGGGGATCGATCTCGACGGGCTCGAACGCAGGAGCCTGTCGCTGAAAGGTCACCCCGTCGACGCTGTCGTGGTCCCGGTGCCGTCGGCAACGTCAAACCGGCCTTCGTCCCCACCCTCTGCCAATCGCTGACACAGCACGCGGATCACGCCGAGGGAGGTCTCGGGCCGTTCTCGCAGGATCGCCTCGAAGCGCGGCCGATCGATCGACAGCACGCGGACGGGCCCATCGCAGACGAGATCGGCGATGCGGGGCTCGCTCGTGATCACGGCCATCTCGCCCACGACGTCGCCCTGCGAACGAGTGGCGAGCACCCTCCGCTCCTCGCCGCGGCCCGAGGTCACCGCGACGTCGCCACTCACGATGATGAACATCGCTTCACCGGGCTCGCCTTGCTCGGCGATCGTGTCGCCGTCCGCGAAGGCCTGTTCCCGGGCGACCGAGGCGATCGGCTCCAGGTCGGGCGGCGGGAGCGCCGAGAACAGCGGCACCTTCCGCAGGAAGAGCACACGTTCCATCGTCGAGAGCGTGGACAGGGTCTCGGTCATCGTTCCTCCTCGCGAGCGTGCCGCCAGCGCGACGCACGCTCTGATCCAATCGTCGGGGTCGTGTTCCAGTCGTTGCTGCACGGTCTGGAGTTCGAGGCGCGCCGGGGTGCCCTCCCAGATCGTCAGCAGGGGTCGCACGATGTCACGCTCTGCCACGCTCTCGATCACCTCGAGGGCGTTGGCCCGCTGACCTGGGTCGGTCGCCGAGAGGTTCTCGAGCGCGACGCGCATCTGCGCACCGCCATCGATCAGCGCGGCGGCTCGAAGGCCGAGCACCGCGTCGCGCTCGGACAGGAAGAGCAGCGAATCCTTGAGCAGGCGGACGGCCTCGCCACCGTCGTCCTCGAGCGCTGTGCCCACTCCGTGCCGCTCCACGGCCTCCTGCACGGTCGAGGCTGCGAAGGCGCGGAGTTGGTCGGCACGGTTCCCCACGGGAAGCCGCTCGAGCGCGGCCAGCGCGCCCGCTCGCAGGTTGCGTGCGTCCAAGGAGCGCATGAGCGGATCGACCGCTGGCTCGCCGATCGTGGCGAGTCCGTCGCGCGCGGCCTCCCGCACCACGCGCTGTCGATCGCACGCGGCCGAAACCAACGCGTCGAGAGCGCGGGCGCCCTCGGCGTCGGTGTTGATTCGGGCGAGCTCCGCGCACACACGGGCGGCTTCGGCTCGCACGAGCGGAGCGTCGTCCTGCATGCCGCCGAGCACGACATCGAGCGTGACCTTCGACCCGAGCCCCCGCATCTCTCGGAACGCGGCGATCCGTACGTCGTCATCGACCGACCCGGCGAGCTCGATCAGCGTGATCGTCGCGGCCCGATGGTCGTCGAGGGCGGCGAGCGCCGCGGCGGCGCTCACTCGCACGAACGGGTCGGGGTCGTGCATGAGGGGCGCCGCTGCATGGGATGCGGCTTCCGGCGGTACGCCGAGCGTGCGCAGGGCGTGGGCCGTCGCGACCCGCACCGCCGGTGCCCGATCGGTCGTCCGTCGAAGGATGTCGGGGACGGCCTCGATCGCGCCGGAGCGGGCGAGCGAGCGGAGGGCGTCCGCGCGCACAGCGTCGTCGCCGTCGTCGAGCGCACCGACGAGGGCATCCCGAGCGACCGGAGCGTCCAGATCCCCGAGCACGGTCGCCGCGACCCGGCGCACGCGCGCGTCGGGATCTCCGAGCCCCCCGACGGCGACCTCGAGGGCAGAGGCATCCGCCCGCGCCAGTCCGAAAGGCTCGGGCGCGACCGATCCGTACTGGTCGGCACCGAACACGCGGGGCCGGCCTTCACGGAGCGCCTGCACGAGTTCCCTGGGGTAAGCCCGGCGGACGCCGATCATCGCGATCGTCGCGAGCACCGCCGCGGTCAGACCGATGAGGTAGAGCACGCGAGGAGCGAGGGCGCGTTCGCCGACGAGCGCGATCACGCCGGCGAGGATCGTGCCGACCTGCGTCGGCCCGCCGTAGATGAACGCCCTGGTCTGATCACGTCGATCGGGCGGCACCGTGTTGATCACGGCCTCGGTGGTGCTCGAAGCGCCGCCCTGGAGCCATGCGACCTGCGCGAACCTGAAGACCATGAGGGTGGCGAAGCCGTCCTCGATCGCGAGCACCCCGAACGCCACGACGTAGAGCAGCGGCAGCACGAGCAGCACCGTCGGCACCCCGAACCGGGCCAACGCTCGGTTCGTCACGAACAGCGACAGCACGAACGCGACGCCTGTCGACACGCCGAAGAACAGACCGAAGAACCCGGCCAGGTCATCGGGGTTCGGGAACCGGTCGGTCGCCGCGCGCGAGAACGGCAGGTAGAGAGAGAAGAACAATAGGGAGAACAGGATCGACCCGAGGGCGAGCCATCGCATCAGGGTGGAGCGAGCCACGTACCGAAGGCCGACGGTCAGCTGCCCGGTCGCGTCGGGGCGGCGATCGGTGCCCACGGCCTGCCGGTTCGCCCGAGCGAGGAGTACGGTGCTCAGCCCGACGGCGCCGACGAGGGTCGCGACCCAGACGAGCAGCAGGTTGGGAGTGCCGAGCCACGTCGCGAGCGGCTTCGTCACGAGCCCGCCGATCACGTATCCGAGCACGCTTCCGGCGCCGATCAACGGGAAGAAGCGTTTGGCCTGACGGGTGTCGGTGACGATGCCTGCCAACCCCCAAACCGTCAGCCCGAGAACGAAGTAGCCCACCCCTTGCAGGAGCCACAGCGCCTGCGTGATCCATGCGACATCGGCCGCGATCGCCGCCCTTCCCGCGAGCGCGAACGCCGCGACCGAGATCGGGATCACGATGCAGGCCCCGCCCCGCCCGAGGCGGACGACGAGCCATCCGAACCCGAGGGTCGCGAGGAACATCGTCCCTCCCAAGACGAGGTACATCACGGGCAGACGATCGACCCCGTACCGATCGAAGAACAATGCCTCGATGCCGCTCTGGCCGATCATCAGCCCGGCCGCGACGAAGAACGAGATCGCGACGATGAGCGCGACCGGGGCCCCCTCGCCTGGCCTCAGCGCGAGCGATCGCTGTGCTCTCGAGATGCTCACGGCGATGCCGGCCGGATCGGTGACTCGAGCATGCCGCGAACATTACGCGACTGGCTGCTCCCGCTTGACATGTGACCATATGGTCACCTATGCTGCGACCCGTGAACGACGACGACCGTGTGTTCAAGGCGCTCGCAGACCCGACGCGACGCTTCCTGCTCGACCTGCTGTTCGAGCGTGACGGCCGCACGCTGACGCAGCTCGAGTCCGAGCTCGAGATGTCGCGCTTCGGGGTCATGAAGCATCTGCGGGTGCTCGAGGATGCCGGCCTCGTCGTCACGCACCGGCAGGGCCGGGAGAAGCTGCACTTCCTCAACCCGGTGCCGGTCCGGCTGATCCACGACCGGTGGATCGACAAGTACACGGAGCGCCGGGTGTCGGCGCTCGCGGAGCTCAAGCACGAGCTGGAAGGGGAGGGAACGGCATGACGACAAGCACCGAGACGGCGGTCACCACCCAGGTGTACCGCGTGTACATCAAGGCCTCACCCGAGCGCATCTGGCAGGCGATCACCGACCCGGCCTGGACGGCCCGATACGGCTACGGCGGTACGGTCGACTACGACCTGCGCCCAGGCGGGAAGTACATCGCCTATACGAGCGAGGCGATGCGGCAGACCGGAGCCCCCGACGTCGCGATCGACGGCGAGGTGATCGAGGCCGACCCGCCGAACCGGCTCGTGCAGACCTGGCGCATGGTGATGGACCCCCAGATGGAAGCCGAGGGGTTCACGAGGCTCACCTACGACATCGCCGAGGGGAAGGGTGGCGTGACGAAGCTGACGCTGACCCACGAGCTCGACGGCGCGCCCGGTCTCGCGACCCTGCTGTCCGGCGGCCTGGAAGAGGTGGGCGCCGGCGGCGGTTGGGCATGGGTGCTCAGCGATCTCAAGTCGCTGCTGGAGACCGGCGACCCGATGACTCCGGAGGACGCGCTCAACCAGGGCTGAGTTCGGTACCTGCGAGGGAAGGCCGCCCGGGGGCGGACGTCGCGAGCGTTCGCGACGTCCGCCCCCGCCTCGCGTCCGGGGCCGTAGTGTCTACGCAGGGGGCGGGACGCAGCCGAGCGACGTGCCGGCCGCGTTCCACTCCGCGACCGCACCGGCGCAGTCGGCCGGGTCGGCCCCGAGCCGGACCTGTCCGTTGTCGACCGGACCGGAGTACACGCCTCGCCCGCTGAGCCTCGAGGTGCGCCGCTCGAGCACCGCGATGCGCTCGTTGGCCGAGGTGCGGAAGCGGAGGAGTCGCTGGATCGTTCGATCCTGCTGGCGGTTCTCTTCACGCAGGCCGTCGATCGCCCGGCGCTGACGCTCCGCGCTCGCCTCGAGCGCGGTCACCCGTTGTGCGAGCGACTGGCCGCCTCCGCGCACGTCGGCGACCGCCGAGAACGCGAAGGCGCCGATCACGAGGCTCGCGAGTACCAACAACGATGCGAGGTTCCGGTGCATCTGGCCCTCCTCTCGATGGAGCCTCCTCCTATCCTTGGAGCAGGACCCTGTCAACGGCATGGCGGTGAGGAGGTGCGCATGGCGAGGATCGTGACGTTCGCGCTGTCGGTGACGTTCACCCTGGCCACGGTCACGCCCGCCGAGGCCGTGCACGTGGTCGTCGCCGGGGACATCGGGTCGAGCGGTTCCGGCGACACCCAGACCGCCGATCGAGTGATCGCCCTCGACCCCGACTTCGTGCTCACGGTCGGCGATCACGCCTACCCCGACGGAACGGGGAGCCAATTCAACCGATACTACGAGCCCACGTGGGGACGGTTCCGGAGCATCACCAGGCCGAGCCCGGGCAACCACGACTGGATGACGCGGGGCGCTGCCGGATACGAGTCCTACTTCCACGTGCAGGCAGGGAGGGTCCGGTCGTTCGTGCTCGGGAGCTGGCTCGTCGTCTCCCTGGATTCCAACGTCCGCATCGCGCGCCAGCGGACCCGCCTCGCCACCGTGCTCTCGAGCGACGACCGCCGGTGCGAGCTCCTCTTCTTCCACCACCCGCGGTGGAGCTCGGGCCAGAACGGGAATCAGCAGGGCGTCGCCGCCTGGTGGCGCACCGCTTATGCGAACGGTGTCGACGTGATCCTGAACGGGCACGACCACGACTACGAACGATTCGCGAGGAAGCGACCGTCCGGGAGGGTCGCGGCCGACGGCATCCGAGAGTTCGTGGTCGGGATGGGCGGGGTCGAGACACGGTCGTTCAGCTCGAGGAAGTCCGGCTCGCAGAAGCGGATCACCGGCAACGACAACTGGGGGGTGCTGGATCTCGCGTTGCGCCCGGGAGCCTACCGATGGCGCTTCATCGATGCCGATTCCGGGGATCGGCTCGACGCCGGTCTTTCGAGATGCCACGCGTGATGCGAGCCCTCTGCGTGCGTTCGATGCGGTCGGGGTAACCTCCGCGTCGTGCGGACACGCTCGATCGGGTCGCTCGAGGTCTCTGTCGTGGGGCTCGGGTGCAACAACTTCGGCTGGAGCATCGACGAGGCCCGGACCCGCGAGGTCGTCGATGCGGCGATCGACGTGGGGATCACGTTGTTCGACTCGGCCGACATCTACGGCGACACGGAGAGTGAAGCGTTCCTCGGTCGGGCGCTGCGGGGCCGTCGCGACCGAGTCGTCCTCGCATCGAAGTTCGGCAAGCCCGGGAGGCCCGGTCTCGCCGGGGGGCATCACCCGCCTACGTCCGCGCCTCACTCGAGGCGAGTCTGCGACGTCTCGGTACCGATCGCATCGATCTCTACCAGCTTCACGAGCCACGCGACGAGACACCGATCGGGGAGACCCTGGGTGAGCTCGACGCGCTCGTGCGCGAAGGCAAGGTGCGCGAGATCGGTTGTTCGAACTTCTCGGCGGCGCAGCTCCGAGCGGCCGACCGGGCGGCGGGCGCGGGTGCGCGGTTCGCGTGCGTGCAGAACGAGCTGAACCTGCTCGACCGAGCCGATATCGACGACGGGCTCGACGAAGCCGGACGCCTCGGCATCGCGTACCTCCCGTACTACCCGCTGGCGAACGGGTTGCTGACGGGCAAGTACCGGCGCGGAACGCGTGTGGCTGTGGGTTCGAGGCTCGACACGTGGTTCGACGACCAGGAGCGGGCGGAGGCGATGACCCACGAACGGTTCGATCGGATCGAGGCACTCGAGGCGTTCGCGACGGATCGCGACCACACCCTGCTCGAGCTCGCGTTCGGCTGGATCCTGGCCCACCGCCCGGTCGCCTCGGTGATCGCAGGCGCGACCTCCGCCGAGCAGGTGGTCACGAACGCGGCGGCGGGAGGATGGATCCTCGATGTCACCGAGTTCGCCGCCGTGCCGTGATGTGGATGACGATCCCTTCCCACCCGTTCTCGACGGGCAGCGAGGCGATCACGTCACCCATCAGCGCGGGATGGAGCGAACCGCCTCCGTCGACCGCCAATGTCCGTCCCGCTCCGGGATGTTGGCATCGATCGCATCAGCGCGTTGTCCTCGGAGGACCGCACGGTGCTGACGCGTCCCTCGAATGCGACGTGAGCCCCGATGCTCAGGAACTGGGTGTCGCGCACACGCGGCCGACCAGATCCGCTGGACGGTTCCCTTCGCTGCCGGACCGCCGTCGGGCTCGACGGACGGGGGACCGATGATACCCAGATAAGCGCTTTTTCGCCTGAGATTATTGGGGAATGACGTTGTCGTCTCGGTCCCCAGGGGGTAGAACAAGGTCAGGTCTGCGGCCGTCATCAGCCGACCCGACCCAGGGCGGCTTCCCCCCGCAGCCGGCATGAGGCAGACATGTCGACGACAGACCTCAATATCCTCGCCGACGCGGTCACCTTCGCGTTGCTCGTCGCCGTGGGCGGCCTGATCGTGTACGCGATCGCCCGTGCGACGTGGAAGCGTCATGCGCTCCAGCACACCCTCAGAGTCGGCGTCTCGGTCGCGGCGGTCTTCGTCGTGGCGATCGCCGGGATCGCGGTGTGGCCGACGGCCCGCGAAGCGGCGAACTCCGCCGCAGGCGTCGACCTCACCGATGAGGGCGACGTGATCGTTCCGGCCGAGGAGCCCGGGATGCAGCCCCCGAGCGCCAGCCTCGAGTATTCGGTGCCGTCCGGTCGCCCCGCGCGCGTGCGTGAGGTCGCTTCCATCGGCACCGACGGCGAGATCGCGCCATCTCCCTCTGCAGGCGGCGGAGGCATGGGTGGGACCGCGGGCGGTGGAACCGGCGGAGGAGGCACCGCCGGAGGCACCGGCGGCGGAGGAGGCACCGGCGGCGGAGGAGGCCTCGGCGGCGGAGGAGGCACCGGCGGCGGCGGAGGCACCGGCGGCGGTGATCCGTCGCCGACACCCGACCCTTCCCCCGACCCTCCACCGCCCGATCCGGACCCGACGACCGACCCTCCACCGCCCGATCCCAGCGACTCTCCATCGCCCGACCCGACGGCAGACCCTTCACCGTCTCCCTAGCTGGATCGGGGATGTCCCGACGAGGCGACGGATCTCGGCTCCCAGATCTCGGATCGAGAGGTGAGGGTTGGGTCGCGCTCCAGCTGGCGTTGTTCGTGGCCGTCCTCGGTGCTGGCTGGCGGGGTCCGCCGTGGCCGAGTGAGATCCGGACGTTGACCACGGTGGCCGGTCTTGCCGGCGTCCTGGCCGGGGCGGCCCTGTCGCTGGCCGGATCCCGTGCGCTCGGATCGGCCCTCACCCCGCTGCCGCGTCCTCGTGACGACGCGGCGTTCCGCGAGGTCGGCGTGTACGCGTTCGTGCGCCATCCGATCTACGGAGGGGTGTTGCTGCTGGTGCTCGGCGTCTCGTTGCTCTCTTCGCCCCTTGCGTTGATCCCGACGGCGCTGCTCGTCTTGCTGTTCGAGGGGAAGCGCCGCCGCGAGGAGGCGTGGCTCGTCGAGCACTACGCGGAGTACGGGTCGTACCGTTCCCGCGTCCGACGGCGATTCTGGCCGTTCCTCTGGTGAGCGGTTCGCGGTCCGTAGACTCGTCGTCGTGAGCGAACAGCAGACCCTGTACGAGACCGTCGGCGGCATGCCGTTCTTCGAGGCCCTGGTCGATCGCTTCTACGAGGGTGTCGCCGGCGACCCGGTGCTGCTGCGTCTGTATCCCGAGCCCGACGACCTCGCCCCGGCCCGTCGCCGGCTGACGCTCTTCCTGGCGCAGTATTGGGGCGGCCCGACTGACTACAGCGACGAGCGAGGGCACCCACGGCTTCGCATGCGGCACGCGCCCTTCTCGATCGGGGGCGAGGAGCGTGATCGGTGGCTCGCGCACATGCGGGAGGCGGTCGATGCGCTCGATCCACCCACAGACGTCGCGCAGGCGCTCGACGACTACTTCGCGATGGCCGCGGAGAGCATGCGGAACCAGATGGCGTAGCGGCAGGCCGCTCGCGGAGCGAACGCGCGGTCGAACGGCGGGGGCAAAGGCCGAAAGCTCGACGCGCGTTGACACCCCGCTGGGTAGCATGTCGCGGTGCTGACACCCGATCTCGAAACCCGGCTGAACGAGCAGATGCGGAGGGAGTTCGCGTCGTCCTACCTGTACCTGCAGATGGCCGCGCACTTCGAGGCTGGCGGCTTCCCCGGCTTCTCGACGTGGATGCGCGCCCAGGCTGCCGAGGAGCAGGAGCACGCGATGAGGTTCTTCGACTTCATCCTCGACCGTGGCGGGGCGGTGACGCTCGGGTCCCTCGAGGCCCCGCCCGTCGGATCCGGATCGCCCCTGGAGGTGTTCGAGGCGTCGCTCGCGCACGAGCGCATGATCACGGCATCGATCGACGGACTCTACGACGGTGCAGATCGAGCCACGGCCGCCTTCCTCGATTGGTTCGCGACCGAGCAGGTGGAAGAAGAGGCCACGGTCTCCCAGATCGTCGAGTCGCTGAGGCTCGCGGGTGAGAGCGGTCCGGCACTCTTGATCCTGGATCGCGAGCTCGGCGGTCGCTCAGCCGGGCCCGACGCCGGACCCTGAGGCTGTGGCGCTTCGGTCTGCAACCTCGTGCCGCACCAGGATCACGTAGCCGACGGCCGCGATCGTCGCGAACGCGAACCACTGGAACGCGTAGCTCAGGTGCGGACCGTCGTCGAGCTCCGGGAGCGGCGCAGGCACGGGGAGATCACCGCCGCCCGGGGTCTGCGATCGCAACTGCAGGAACCAGGGCACCAGGTCGTACGACACGTCGCGGGCGATCGCGTCGACGTCGACCGACCGCATCGTGGTCACCCGATCCATGCCGGCCTGGATCTCTCCTGCTCCGCCGGGCTGCGGAGCGAACAGCGTCCCTTCGACCTCGACATCCGTCTCGCCGGGCGGAGCGGCGCCGGCGACGGGCGGTTCGTCCATCTCGAACGGCACCCATCCACGATCGACGACGACGGCTCGGCCGTCGGCGAGCACGAGCGGAGTCAGCACATGGTTGCCTGCCTGGCCGTCGAGGGAACGACCGTAGAGGATCACCTCGTGCTCAGTGTCGTAACGACCGATCGCGATCGCCCGTCGATAGGCGAGCGCGCCTCCGTCGCGGAGCAGGTCCTCGAGCGGGCGCGGAGCCCTCGCGAGCCCGGAAGCGTACCGGTCGTTGAAATCGCGCCGCCCCTCGAGACGGTCGAGCTGCCAGAGCCCGAGCCGCACGCACACCCCGACGACGACGACCGCGAACAGCGTCAGTCCGATCCAGCGCGGACGCAGCAGGAAGCGGAACATCCGGGCGCTACGGGCCCTTCATCTCCTGGATCGTGTTACCCCCGTCGACCACGATCGACTGACCGGTGAGGTAGCTCGCGCGTTCGCTCGCGAGGAACGCAACGACTTCGGCCACCTCGTCGGGGCGGCCCGAACGGCCGAGCGGTGTGTGCCGCCCGGCGACGGCTTCGTCGGGCGTCTGGGAGCCCGTCGCGATCCAGCCCGGAGCGATGGAGTTCACGGTGATGCCGGAAGGCCCCAGTTCGAGCGCAAGGCCGCGCATCAGTCCGTCCATGCCTGCCTTCGCCGCTCCGTACCCGACCGATCCGGCGATCGCGGCGACCGGGCCGGTCGCGGACGAGACCATCACGATGCGGCCCCGCCCTCGTTCGACCATGCCGGGCACGACCGGGCGCGTGACGTTGTAGGCGGTCTGCAGGTTGAGCGTTAGGTCGAGGTCCCAGCTCGCATCGTCCATCTCGGAGAACGCTCCGGTGGCCTGGCCCTGCATGCCGACGTTCACCATGCCCGCGTTGTTCACCACGATGTCGATGCGACCGAACAGCTCGAGCACCGCATCGATCATCGCTCGAGCCTGCTCACGGTCGGTGAGGTCGGCCACGAAGCCTGCGGCCTCGGCGCCCATCTCGTGCAGCTCACCCGCCCGCACCTCGATCCGATCGGTCGTCGAGGTGACCGCGACGGCGGCGCCCTCACGGGCGAGCACGGTGGCGCACGCGAATCCGATCCCGGTCGGGCTTCCCGCCCCGGTGACCAGCGCGACCCGTCCGCCCACTTCGGCCTGCACGAAGGAAGCCTACCCGGCACTCAATACGAAGGTCCTCGGAGCCGATACCGACTCATAGACGGCCGCGGGGTTGACCGGCGATTGGGCCGGCCCCACGACCGCCCGACATGAAGGGAGCTCCCGCATGATCCTGCGGCTGTATTCGCAAGCCCAGGTCTGGCGAGCGGCGATCCGCGACCGGGTGCTGGAGGACCGGGGCGCGACCGCCGTGGAATACGCGTTGATGCTGGCATTGATCGCGATGGTGGTCGTGGCGGCAGTGGCGTTCCTGGGACAGGCGACGAACTCGTCGTTCGAGAGCGTCGAGTTTCCTCCGTAGGGCCGACACCGGCGGCGAGGCGGGCCGCCGGTGTCGATCCACCCGCTGGGATGCTCGGTCGATGCCTCGAGGCTCGCAGCCGGCATCGGCTAGTCTTCGCGTGCCATGACGACCCCCCGCCTGCTCGCTCTCCAGGACGCCGACACCGCGATCGACCGGTTGCGCGCGCGTCGCCGGACGCTCGAGCAGGGTACCGAGCTCGCCGCGGTGCGTGTGACGGCCGATGCCGCGGAGGCCCGGCTCGGGGAGCTCCGCCTGCGACTCGATGAGCTCGGGCGCGACCAGATGCGCTTCGAACACGAGATCGACTCGATGACGCAGAAGGAGCAGGCCGAGCAGACGCGTATGTACGACGGGTCGATCGTGAACGCCAAGGAGCTCGAGGCGCTGCAGCACGAGATCGCGAGCATCCGCAAGCGCCGATCCGATCGCGAGGACGAGCTGCTAGCCCTGATGGAGCTCCGCGAACAGCTCGAGGCCGACGCGGCGGTCGCCGAGCGCGAGATGACCACGCGACGGACCGAGGCGGAGGAGGCCGCCGGCGCGGCCGAGGAGGAGTTCGCTCGCGTCGATGCCGATCTCGCCGCGCGCGGCGCGGAGCGCGAGGCGATCGCTCCCGAGATCGAGCCCGACGTGCTCGAGCTCTACGAGGACCTGCGGCGGCTGAAGAAAGGCATCGGGGCGGCGGCGCTCGTCGATGGAGTGTGCCAGGCCTGCCACGAACAGCTCTCGGCTGTGGAGCTGGACCGAGTGAAGCGCGCCGAGGGCATCAGGAGGTGTGAGCACTGCCGGCGCATCCTGGTCGTGTGATCGTCGCCTGCGACGGGGCCTCCCGTGGGAACCCTGGCCCGGCGGGCGCAGGTGCGCAGATCACCGACCCGAGCGGGGTCGTGCTGGCAGAGGTGGCCGAAGGTCTCGGCGAGGCCACGAACAACGTCGCCGAGTACACGGCCGTGATCCGGGGTCTGGAACGGGCCCGCGAGCTCGGCGCATCCGCGGTGCTGTTGCGATCGGACTCCCAGCTCCTGATCAACCAGCTCACCGGCCGGTACCGGGTGAAGTCGCCGCACCTCCAGCCCCTGCATCGGCGGGTGCGTGAGCTCGCCGCGGCGTTCGACTCGATCGAGTTCGAGCACGTGCGTCGTGAGCGGAACGCCGAAGCAGATCGACTCGCGAACCAGGGAGTCGACGACTGGCTCGCGGCCCGCTGAACGGGCGGGTTCAGGCGGCGGCGTCGGCCTGCACGAGCGTGCGGAGCGGGATCTCGAGTGGTTCCGGGTCGTCGGCGCCGTCGAAGTCGATGCGCAGAGAAACCTCCCGGACGTCGTCGAGCGGCTCGAACGACAGGGCACCGTCGATGCGACCGCCGGGAGCGACCTCGAGCAGGGGAGCAGAGACCTCGATCGCCTCTCCGACCACCCTCCCGTCGGGGCCGACGAGGGTGACGTCCGATTCGGAGAGGCTGAGCACCTTGGGGCCGGTCGCCGCGACTCGCACGAAGAAGCTCCACGTCGGGACGCCCCCGAAGGAATCGAGCGTGATCCGGACGCCCGGCCGCTCGTAGGGGAGGTCGAGCGGCACGAACGCCCCGCTCACGGGCACCCCGAACCGGACGAAATCGATCACCCGCCAGGCGCCCGGCTCGGTCGCAGCGAAACGGACCGGCCCGTCGAGCGGCACGGTGAACTCGAGCGGGTCGCCGCCGTCGGTCGGTTGCGCGGCGACATCGACCTGAGCGGCGAGTTCGACCTCGAGCACGCGGTCGTTCGCACCCACCACGGTCGCGGGCCCGACGGCGCTCACGACGGACGTGGCGGTGATCTCTCCGGGGAACGCGGCGTTCGTGACGCCGAGCCAGTACGCGAACCGGCGCATCAAGGGCGTGGCCGCGATCGCCTCCAGGTCGTCGCCCCCGATCACCGTGGCGCGATAAGCCTCGACGAATCCGAGTGTCGCCCCCCGGACCTGGGCCTGGAGCAGGGCGGGCGTGCCGCGTAACTCGGCGGCCGGTACCGGGTCTGCCGGTCCATCGGGCGAGCTCGAACAGGCCGCCACCAGCACTGACCCGAGCATGAGGAGGGCGATCGGCCGTCGCATCGTCAGGCCCGCAGTCTACGGCGAGGGTATCCTCGGTCGTGGAGGAGCCGGCCGGGCGGCCGCGGGCGATCTCGATCGCTCGAGGAAAGTCCGGACTCCGAAGGGCAGGGTGCTGGCGAGAGCCAGGCGGGGGCGACCTCGCGGACAGGGCAACAGAGAGCAGACCGCCTGGGGCGGCGCGAGCCGTTCCAGGCAAGGGTGAAACGGTGCGGTAAGAGCGCACCAGCGCGGCGGGCGACCGTCGCGGCTGGCAACCCCCACCCGGAGCAAGGCCGAGCAGGCAGCGTTCGAGGACGGCCCGTCCGAGCTGCCGGGTAGGCCGCACCGGGCCGGAGAACGGCCCGGCGGCGACGTTTCCGGCGTCGTCGAGAGAGATGGTCGCCGGCGGGGCCAGAGTCCCGCGCACAGGATCCGGCTTACAGGCCGGCTCCTCCACGTCCGCCGTTGGGCTGCGGTCAGCCTCCGGTGGTCACGAGCCCGCGCTCGAGCGCTCGCCGGTACTGAGCCCCGGCGTGGTAGCTCGAGCGCACGAGTGGACCCGCCTCCACGTGGGCGATGCCCATGGCCTCACCCTTCCGTGCGTGCGACACGAACTCGTCGGGGTGCACCCATCGGTCGACCGGCAGATGGTGCGGGGTGGGCTGCAGGTACTGGCCCATCGTGAGGATGTCGCATCCGGCGCCCACGAGGTCGTGCATCGCCTCGGCCACTTCGTCGGGCCGCTCACCCATGCCAAGGATCAGGTTCGACTTCGTGACCTGGCCGGGTCGCACCCGCTTCGCGATGCGGAGCACCTCGAGCGATCGGTCGTAGCCGAACGCGGGACGGATGCGATCGTGCAAGCGACGCACGGTCTCGAGGTTGTGCGCGAACACGTCGGGCCCCGCATCGAGCACCGTGGTGATGTCGCGTTCCCCGCCCTTGAAATCGCTCGGCAGCACTTCGACACCGGCGTCGGGCATCGCCTCCTTGACCCGAAGCACCGTCTCCGCCCAGATCGCGGCACCCCCGTCGGGGAGGTCGTCCCGGGCGACGCCGGTGAGCACGACGAAGCGCAGACCCATCCGCGCGACGGCCTCCGCGATGCGTGTGGGCTCGTCCGCGTCGACCTCCGCAGGCCTGGCCGTCATCACGTCGCAGAACCCGCATCGACGCGTGCACCGATCGCCGAGGATCAGGAACGTGGCCTCGCGGTCCTCCCAGCACTCATGGATGTTCGGGCACATCGCTTCCTCGCAGACGGTGTGCAGGTCGAGCCCCCGCATGATCGTCCGCAGCTCCGAGGCGTTGGGACCGCTCCGGAGGCGCACCTTGAGCCAGGCCGGCTTGCGCTCGCCGCGGGTGTTCACGCCGGCCGGGGCCTCACCGTTCGACACCGACACGATCGGCAGGTGCAACCTGCGGTCGCGAGGGTTGTGATCGCGCTGCTGCATGTCGTCCGAGTGTAGCCCCGCATCGGGGGTATCCTCCGCGCGAGGAGCAGTCGCGGTGGAGCTGGAGGATCGATGAACGCTGGTCAGGAGCCGAGGTCCGGCGACGGCTCGTCCGAGCCCGAGGAGCGCCGGCCGATCCCGGTGACGATCCAACCGCCCTCCTGGCGATGGATCCTCACGCTCCTCGGGGTCATCTTCGCGGTGTGGCTGGTCGCGATGACGGCGACGTCGCTGTTGCGCCAGCTCTCCAGCCTGCTCACCTGGGTGCTCGTGGCCCTGTTCGCGTCGTTCGCGCTCGAGCCGGCGGTCGACTGGCTCGCACGGCGGGGCTGGCGTCGGGGCCTGGCGACGGGTGCCATCCTGTTCGCGATCGCGGTCGTCTCGATCGTGATGGTCGGGATGATGATCCCGTTGGTCGTCGACCAACTGCGAGCCTTGATCGACGCGGCGCCGGACATCCTGACGAACGTCAGCGGATACACCGAGCGGTGGTTCAACGTCGAGATCTCGCAGGCCACGATCGAGGATCAACTCAAGAACGCCGACTCCAACCTCGCGGGGTTCGCGACCAACATCGCCGGCAACGTCTTCGGGTTCGCGTCGTCGCTGGTCGGCGCGATCTTCATGCTCCTGACGGTTGGGCTGTTCACGTTCTACTTCACCGCCGACGGGCCGCGCTTCCGCCGCACGGTGCTCTCGGTCCTGCCGCCCGCCCGCCAGCAGCACGTGCTGTGGATCTGGGAGGTCGCGATCGAGAAGACCGGGGCGTACCTGTACTCCCGGCTCTTGCTCGCCCTCGTCTCCGGTGTGGCGACCTTCATCGTGCTGTCGGTCCTCGAGATCCCCTTCGCCGTTCCGCTCTCGCTATGGATGGGGCTCGTCTCCCAGTTCATCCCGACCGTGGGCACCTACATCGCGATGGCCTTGCCGCTCCTCGTCACCGTCGTCGAGAGCCCGTGGAAGGCGTTGATCCTGCTCGTGTTCTTCACCCTGTACCAGCAGCTCGAGAACTACGTGCTCAGCCCGCGCATCACGGCGAAGACGATGGAGCTGCACGCCGCGGTCGCGTTCGGGTGCGCGATCGCCGGAGCCAGCATCGCCGGGTTGATCGGGGCGCTCATCGCGCTGCCCGTCGCCGCGATCGTGCAGGCCGTGGTCTCGAGCGCGCTCGACCGGCACGACGTGATCGAGGCGGACCTCACGCGGGAGATCGACCCCGAAGAAGCGAGGCAGGCGATGGACGAGCAGCGGCGCCGTGCGAGGGCGCGAGGGGAAGGGCTGGTGGCGGCGGTCCGCAAGCGCCTCGTCGACGAGCCCGACCTCGACGCCGACCGGCCCGACGACGGTTAGCGCGGGGGTCAGACCGCGTCGGCCGTCTGCGTGTCGGCGGCGTCCTCGTCGGGGCAGGGGTCCGGCATCGGGCCGGTGCCGGGAGCCGACGGCAGGAGGACGCGGAACGCGGCACCGCCGCCGGGGCGTTCGTCGACCCACGCACGCCCGCTGTGCAGCTCCGCGAAGCGAGCGACGAGGGAAAGGCCGATCCCGGTCCCGGGTGAGTGTGGCGTCGCCGTGGGCCCCTGACGGAACGGCTCGAAGACGGCGTCGCGGAGCTCGGCGGGTACGCCTGGACCGTCGTCCTCGACGCTGAGCAGGGCCCCTCCCTCGACCGGCTCCAGTCGGACCCAGATGCGGCTGGTCGTCGGGGTGTGCCGCACCGCGTTGGCGACCAGGTTCTCGACGATGCGCTCGAGCTTGGGGGGGTCGATCGTGAGCACGAGCGGCGGTGTGTCGAACTCGATCACGCGGCCCGCGGTCGTGTCGAGGCTTTCGACGCTCCGACGCGTGAGGGCTGCGACGTCGACCGTCCGGTACTGGGGCTCGACGATCCCGCGGTTGAGTCGGTCGATGTCGAGCAGATCCTTCAGCAGCCGGTCGAGCTTGCGCGCATTGAACGCGAGGCGCACGAGCAGGTCCTCACGGTCGTTCGGGGTCATCCCGGGGGCGCGCTCGAGGGTCAGCGACAGCCCCAGGATCGACGTGAGCGGGCTCCGGAGCTCGTGCGAAACTGCCGCGAGGAACGTGTTCTTCATCTCGTCGAGGGCGCGGAGCCGCTCGGCGGCGTCGCGCTCGCGGCGCTCCGAGTCCCGCAGGGCCTGCTCCGCGAGCTTCCGCTCGGTGATGTCCATGAGCACCCCCTGAAGGAAGAGTGGTTCTCCGTCCGCGTCGGTGACGAACGTGGTCTCGTCGTGCAACCAGATCGTGCGGCCATCGCGCGTGTTGACCCGGTACTCGGCCTTCCATGGTTGCTTCGACGTCACCGACGCGAGGTAGGTGCGCTCCGCCTCGGGACGGTCTTCCGGCGCCATGATCGTCAGCCACAGGTCGGGTTCGTCGATCCATTCCTGGGGCGTGAACCCAGTGATCTCCTCGACCTGGGGGCTGACATAGATCGTGTGCATCGAGCGGTCGGCCCGGTCGAGGTAGATCGCGGCCGGGACGTGCTCCACGATCGCTCGATAGCGCTCCTCGGCCTCGCCGAGGCGCCGGGCGCCCTGTTCCCGCTCGATCGCGGCACCGAGGGTGTTGGCGACCACCCGGATCGCGTCGACCTCGGCGGGCTGCCAGGCCCGATCCTCGTCGCTCTCGTCGAAGCAGATGTATCCCCACCACTCGCCCTGCACGTGCACCGGCATGACGATCGTGGACCGGATGCCGGCGTCGGCGAGCGTCCTTCGTTCGGGCTCGGGGAGGTCTGCCACCGGACCGTGGATCGCATCGCCGGCGCCCAGCGTCTCGACCCAACGGGCGTGGCCCTCCCCGTAGGGGTGGGATCCGGACGACGGGCGGTCGATGGCGGTGGGTGCGTCGTCGGCGACCCATGCGTGCCGCAGCGACGCGTGCGGGCCGAAGGGCCGGTCGAGGTTCTCGAACACCGCCGCCCGCGTGGCCGAACCGGCGAGACCGAGCCGGGCGAGCACGTCGTCGATGCAATCCCGCCACGAGGGCGCGCGCAGGAAGCGCTCCGCCGCGTACCCCGCCGCCTCGAGGATGCGGTCCCTCGTGGTCAGGGCGTCCTCCGTGAGCTTGCGATCGGTGATGTCGGTGAGCACGCCCTGCCACACGTCGTCGCCATCGGCCGAACGGACCAGGAAGGCGTGGTCGTGCACCCAGACGACCCGCCCGTCCTTGCGGACGATACGATGCTCGATGTCGTAGGCCTCTCCCGTCTCGTTCGTGCGGTTGGACTCCGCGACCACGCGCTCGCGGTCGTCGGGGTGGATCATCCTCATCCACATCGCGGGGTCGGCCATCCGTTCGGCGGGCGTGTATCCGGTGAGGCGCTGGTACTGCGGACTGACGTATCGCGCGGTCGCCAACTCGTCGACCGCGTCGATGTAGACCACCGCCGGCAGCTGCTCGACGAGCCGGCGGTACCGTTCCTCGGCCTCGCGCAGCCTTGCCTCGGCCTCCTTGCGCTCGGTGATGTCGAGCACGAGCCCCTGCCAGAAGAGCGGCGCGCCGCCGTCGTCGCGGATCAACACGGCCTCGTTGTGCACCCAGATCGTGTGACCGTCCCTGGTGACGGACCGGTAGTCCACGCTCCACACACCTTCGGTGTCGGCGGCGTTGTCCGCCACGACCCACGCCCGGTCGTCGGGGTGCAGCGAACGCGCCCAGAGCCCGGCGTCGGCCATCCACTCCTCAGGCGTGTACCCGTAGACGTCTTCGACCTGCGGGCTGATGTAGAGGGTCTCCTCGGTCGCCGCGTCCTCGATGTAGGTGATGCCCGGTGTCTGCTCGACGAGTCGCCGGAACCGCTCCTCCAGGGCGCGGAGCGCCTGCTGTGTTTCGTGCTCCGACGTGACGTCGTAGAGCACCCCGCGGTATCGCGTCCCGTCCCGACCGTGAGACGGGCTCGCCTCGTCGCGGACCCACAGCTCCTCGCCGGTCGCGGTGCGGATGCGGTACTCCACCGAGAACCGATCGCCCGCCTCGACCGCCTCGTGCCAGGCCGAGAGCACGCGGTCGAGGTCGCCATCGTGGACCTGGCGGCCCCACAGCTCGGGATCTTCGATCCATTGCTGTGTCGTGAAGCCGAGCAGGCGCTCGATCTGGGGGCTGATGTAGGTGGCCGGAACGGTGCCGGGCTCGTGCGCCGGATCCCACGTGTAGGCCACTGCGGGCACCTGCTCGACCATGGCCTGGTACTTCGCCTCGCTCTCGGTTCGCCGAGACTGCTCGACCCGCGCATGGCGACGGTGCAGCAGCGCGATCACGCCGCCCGCCCAGCAGCCGACGATGAGGACCCCGAAGGCTGCGTCGGCGAGTCCTCGTGCCCTGGTCTCGAGGGATTCGTGGATCACCTGGAACGCGCCGGTGGCGACCCCGATCGCGAACAGCGCGACGGCGCCCAGCACGACCGTGAGGTCGTGCCGGCTCGTCGACCGCTCGCGGTCGGGGTTGGGCGTGTGATCGCGCGGGTTCACCGTCGATGGCGTTATCGACGCGCTCGGACGGCCTCTGAACCGGTTGTGGATGCGACGGGTCCGAGCGCGTGATCAGG
The DNA here is from genome assembly GCA_035697485.1 of Actinomycetota bacterium. Taxonomy (NCBI): domain Bacteria; kingdom Bacillati; phylum Actinomycetota; species Actinomycetota bacterium. The sequence goes on along the minus strand of DASSCU010000043.1, from coordinate 42,399 downwards.
CGCGCGCGAGCTCGAGCATGCGCCGGTAGACCTGGTCGGGCTCTGGCTCCATGAAGAAGTGTTCGAGCGGCGCTGCGAACGGCATGGCGGGCACGTCGGGGCCTCCGACACGCACGATCGGCGCGTCGAGGTCGAACATGGCCTCCTCGGCGATCGTGGCCACGATCTCCGCGCCTGCGCCATAGGTCCGATTGTCCTCGTACACGACGATCGCCTTCGAGGTGTGGCGCACCGACGCCAGGATCGTCTCGGTGTCGAGCGGCGCGAGGGAGCGCACGTCGACGACCTCGACCGAGACGCCCTCGTCTTCGTGCAGCCGCGCAGCGGCGTCGAGGCACGTATGCAGGGCATACCCGTAGCTGACGCACGTGAGGTCGATGCCCTCGCGTTTCACGTCGGCCCGCCCGATCTCCACGACATGCCGCTCGTCGGGCACGTCGCCGGTGATCGCGCGATAGGTCTTCTTGTGCTCGAGGAACAGCACCGGGTCGGGGTCGGCGATCGCGGCGCGCAGCAGGCCCGCCGCGTCGGCGGGTGTGGCCGGCATGACGACCTTGAGCCCCGGCACGTGGGCGAAGAAGGCTTCGATCGATTGCGAGTGGTAGAGCGCCCCGTGGATGCCCCCGCCGCACGGGGCGCGGATCACGAGGGGACACGAGAAGGCCCCGTTCGATCGGTACCGGATGCGGGCGGCTTCCGACACGATCTGATCGAACGCCGGATGGATGAAGTCCGCGAATTGGATCTCCGCCACCGGCAGCATCCCGTGCATCGCCATGCCGATCGCGACCCCGACGAGCCCCGATTCCGCGAGCGGCGTGTCGATCACGCGCTGCTCCCCGAACTCCTGCATCCAGCCCGCGCTGATGCGGAAGACGCCGCCCCGGTTCCCGACATCCTCGCCGAGCAGCACGATCCGGTCGTCATCGGCCATCTCGTCGTGCAGGGCATCGCGGATCGCGGTGACGACGTTCTTCTCGGTCATCGGTCGTCCTCGTCGTCGCCGGCGAACACGTGTCGAAGCGCCGACGTGGGCTCCGGGTCGGAGGCGTCCCAAGCGGCTGCGAGGGCTTCGTCGATCTCGCCTTTGACGTCGCCGCGCAGCTCCTCGGCACCGACGTCGTCGAGCAGGCCCTGCGAACGTAGGTACTCGCCGAACACGTGGAGCGGGTCGTGATGTCGCGCCTCCTCCACCTCGTCCCGCGAGCGGTAGGTCTTGTCGTCGTCGTCGGACGTGTGCCCCAGGAACCGGTAGGTCTTGCATTCGATCAGCGTGGGGCCCTCGCCGGCGCGGGCGCGGTCGTGCGCCTCCTTCATCGCGGCGTAGCAGGCGAGCACGTCGTTGCCGTCGACCACGACACCGGGGAACCCGTACCCCGCGGCCCGGTCGGCCACGTCGTCGATCGCCATCTGCTTAGACTGCGGCACGCTGATCGCGTAGTGGTTGTTCTCGCAGACGAAGACCACCGGCAAGCGGTGGATCCCCGCGAAGTTCAGCCCCTCGTGCCAGTCGCCCGCGCTCGTCGCTCCGTCGCCGAACCAAGACGCCACGACGGCGTCTTCGTTGCGGTACTTGATCGCATAGGCGATGCCGGCCGCGTGCGGCACCTGGGTCGCGATCGGGGAGGAGCCGGTGATGATGCCGAGCGCGCGATGCCCCCAATGCGACGGCATCTGGCGGCCGCCGCTCGACGGGTCGTCGGCCTTCGCGAAGATGCCGAGGAAGATCTCGTAAGGCGTCATGCCGGCGGTGAGCACCACGCCGCCGTCGCGGTAATACGGCAACCAGACGTCGATGCCTCGGCGCATCGCCCATGCCGTGCCCACCTGGCACCCTTCGTGCCCTTCGGCGGGCACGACGAACGGAGCCCGGCCCATGCGGTTCTGGCGCAGGGCCGCCTCGTCGAGCAGGCGGGCCGTCAGCACGAGGCGGAACATCGCCAGGAGGTCCTCGTCGGTGAGTCCGAGCGCCCCGTGGGGGGTCGGCGCTACCCGCGTGGACACGTGACCGAGCTTCCTTGCACCGTGTGGCGAGCATACACCGGGGTCCTCGGCCGACCCGAGATCTCGACGGCCTAATGCGGATACCCCCCCCTGGTATACTCGCGATGGAACCGACCCAGGTGTGAGGAGGCGACCCATGAAGGATCCGGTGTGCGGCATGGCTGTCGATGAAGCGTCCGCCGCGGCTGCATGGGAGCACGGAGGCACGACGTATCTCTTCTGCTCGGTCGGATGCATGCGACGGTTCCGGGACGATCCCGACCATTTCCTGTCGCTCACCGACGACGAGCGGCACATGTGAGGGGGCTGCGGTGTACGGCTACGAGATGAACAAGAAGGCGGTGCAGGATCGGCTCCGTCGCATCGAGGGTCAGGTCCGCGGCCTGCAGCGCATGGTGGACGAGGATGCCTACTGCATCGACATCCTCACCCAGCTGAGCTCGGTCCAGGCTGCACTGCGAGCTGTCGGCATGGGGTTGCTCGATGACCACGTGCGCCACTGCGTCCGCGAGTCGATCGAGCAGGGGGGCGGTGAGGCCAAGATCGAGGAGTTGATGGCGGCGGTGGGCCGGCTCGCGGGCAAGTGAGACCCGTGGAGAGCGACCGTCACGCGATCGTGCTCGACATCGAGGGCATGACCTGCGCGTCCTGTGTGCAGCGGGTGGAACGTGCGCTCGAGCGGGTGCCGGGGGTGCAGGCAGCCTCGGTGAACCTCGCGACGCGCACCGCGATGGTCCGGGAGGAGCAGGGCGGTCGCGACGCGGTCCACGTCGGACCGCTCGTGGAGGCGGTCCGAGGGGTCGGGTACGGCGCCCGGATCCACACCGAGCGACGGTCTCCGGCCGACGAGGCACGGTCGTACGCGCGCAGGCTCGCGGTGGCGGTGCCGCTGACGGTCGCCGTCCTCTGGCTCACGTTCGCCCTGCCGCATGCGGCGCGGAGCCAGGAGCTGGCATGGCTGCTCTCGACGCCCGTCGTCTTCTACTCGGGCTGGCCGTTCCTTCGAGCAGCGGCGCGGTCCGCCCTGCACGGCGCGACCACGATGGATACGTTGGTCGCGATCGGCTCGCTGTCGGCGTACGGGTACAGCGCCGCTGCCGTCCTGCTGGGCGAACACGACCACTACTTCGACACGGCGGCCGTGATCGTCACGTTGATCCTCGTCGGCAAAGTGCTCGAGGCACGCGCTCGCGCCAGCGCCGCCGACGCATCGAGGGCGCTGCTCGACCGTGGGGCGAAGTCGGCGACGCTGCTGATCGACGGGTCGGAACGGCCGGTCCCGATCGACGACCTCCGCCCCGGGCAGCTCGTCGTCGTCCGCCCCGGCGAGACGATCCCGGCCGACGGGATCGTGAAGCAGGGGTCGTCGTGGGTCGACCTCTCGCTGCTGACCGGCGAGTCGGCGCCCGTCGAGGTCGAGCCCGGCGACGACGTCGTCGGGGCCACGGTGAACGGGAACGGCCGATTGGTCGTCTTCGTCACCACCGTCGGCGCTGGGACGCGGCTCGCCGAGATCGTGCGCCTGCTCGAGGCCGCCCAGGGTTCGAAGGCGCCGGTCCAGCGCCTCGCGGATCGCGTGTCGGCGGTCTTCGTGCCCGTCGTCCTCGCGATCGCCGCGGCCACGTTCGTCGGCTGGCTCGCGCTCACCGACGCGACGACGGGAGCGGCGATGCTCCATGCGGTGGCGGTCCTGCTCATCGCGTGCCCGTGCGCGCTCGGGCTCGCCACGCCCGCGGCGATCATGGCGGGCACGGGGAGGGCGGCAGAGCTGGGTGTCCTCTTCAAGGGCGGCGAGGTGTTCGAGTCCGCTCGCAGCGCCGACGTCGTGCTGCTCGACAAGACGGGCACGGTGACCGACGGCGTGATGCGGCTCACCGATCTCGTTCCGTCCCCCGGGGTGGACGACGACACCCTCCTCGCAGCTACGGCCGCGGCGGAAGCCGGTTCGGAACATCCGATCGCCGAGGCGATCGTCCTCGCGGCCCGGGAGCGCGCCATCGACGTGCCCGCGGGGGACCGGCACCGCGCCGAACCGGGACTCGGGGCCATCTCGACGGTCGACGGGCGTGAGGTCCGTGTCGGACGGGCGGGGCCGTTGTCGCCCGCGATGCAGGCGCAGATCGACCGATTGGCCGCGGAGGGTCGAACCCCGTTCGCCGTGTGGCGTGACGGCGACCCGATCGGCGTGGTGGCCGTGGCCGATCGGGTGAAGCCCGAGGCACGCGACACCGTCGCCCGCCTCCGCGGGGCCGGCCTCGAGGTCGCGATGGTCACGGGCGACCATCGCGCGACCGCTCGGGCGGTCGCCGCCGATGTCGGGATCCGTCGCGTGTCCGCCGAGGTCGGTCCCGAGGGCAAGGTCGAGGAGGTCGCGCAGCTGCAGGGGGCCGGGCATCGGGTGATCTTCGTCGGCGACGGGTTGAACGACGCGCCCGCCCTGGCCAAGGCCGACGTGGGCGTCGCGATGGGGAGGGGCACCGACGTCGCGCTCGCCGCGGCCGAGGTGAACCTGTTGGGAGGCTCGCTCGCATCGGTGGCGGATGCGATCGAGCTCGCCCGTCGGACCTACCGGGTCATCGCGCAGAACCTCTTCTGGGCGTTCGCGTACAACGTCGTGATGATCCCGCTCGCCGTGTTCGGGGTGCTCGATCCGATGTGGGCGGCCGCGGCGATGGCGGTCTCGAGCGTGACCGTGGTGCTGAACGCGCTCCGCCTCCGCCGGTTCGGTCGTGGTCGCGATCGCGGCGACCTCGGCGGGTCACGCCGCCCGCCCGTCGCAGCCGTGAGCGTGTGAGAGGCTGAGAAGCATGGTGGACATGAGCAGGCCGAGCACCGCGACCACCGTGCTCGACGTCACCGACGCCGACTTCGAGCAGGTGGTGATCGAAGGCTCGATGCAGCGCCCCGTCGTGGTCGACATGTGGGCCTCGTGGTGCGCGCCGTGCCGCACGCTCGGCCCGATCCTCGAGAAGGTCGCCGCGGAGCGGCAAGGAGCGTTCCTCCTGGCCAAGCTCGACGTCGACGCCAACGCCGTCGGCAACGCATTGTTGCAGGCGGTGCAGAGTCAGGGGATCCCCACCGTCGTGGCGTTCAGTGGTGGGCAGCCCGTGAACATGTTCATCGGGGCCTACCCCGAACCCGAGGTCAACCGGTTCATCGACTCGATCCTCCCGAGCGAGGCCGACGTCGAGGCCGACGAGGCACTCGCGGAGGAGGTCGCCGGCGACCTCGCGTCGGCTGAGGCGGGGTACCGTGACGCCCTCGCGAAGGATCCGGACAACCGGGAAGCGGCGGTCGGGCTCGCCCGGATCCTGGTGGGCCGCGGACAGACCGAGGAGGCGAAGGCGCTCGTCGAGCCCTTGCTGCCCGATCGCGATGCGGAACGCGTGATGGCGACGGTGCGGGTTCACGACTGGGCCTCGCTCGCGGGCGAGGACGCGATCTCGAGGGCGAGGGCGGCGGCGGCCTCGGGGAGGTGGCGCGACGCGCTCGAAGGGCTGCTCGCGGCCTTCGACGACGACCCGGCCACCGCGCGGGAGTCGATGGTCGACATCTTCGCCACCCTCGGGGACGACCCGCTCGTGGGGGAGTACCGGCCCAAGCTCGCCGCCCGTCTCTTCTGACGACCTCCCGGAGGGAAAGCGCATGCCCGACGTGCACGATCGGATCAGGGACTTCTGGGATCGCGATGCAGAGACCTACGACCGCTCCGTCTCGCATGCGGTCTCCGATCCGCTCGAGGCGGCCACCTGGCGAGCCGCGCTGCGACGAGCGCTGCCCGAGCCGCCCGTCGCGGTGCTCGACGCCGGGGCGGGCACGGGCTCGCTGAGCCTGCTCGCGGCGGAGCTCGGGTATCGGGTGACCGCCCTGGACCTGTCCGAGGGCATGCTCTCGAAGGCCCGCGAGAAGGCCGCCGTGAAGGGGCTCGAGCTCCGGTTCGAGGTCGGATCCGCGATGGCGCCGCCCGGTGGACCGTTCGACGCCGTGATCGAGCGTCATCTGCTGTGGACCATGCCCGACCCGGTCGGAGCGCTCCGCGCGTGGCGCGAGGTGACGGCGGCCGGCGGACGCATCGTGCTCTTCGAGGGGGTCCGGGGTTCCCGCGCCTCCGCCGACCGGGCCAAGCACGCCATGGCCGACATGGTCCGTCGAGCGATGGGGGTCGCCGACCACCACCATGCCCCCTACCCCGACGAGGTGCTCGAGGCGCTGCCGCTCGCGGGGATGCCGTCACCCATCCCCCTGGTCGACGCCGCCTACGAGGCCGGATGGACCGGCGTGCGCATCCAGCGTCTCCGTGACATCGAGTGGGCCGCCCGGTTGCACGAGCCCTGGCCCCTGGGATGGCTCGAGCATCTCCCGCGGTACGCGCTGATCGCCGACACCGCCTGAGCCGCCCGGCCCCGTCCGGCCGTCCTCGACCGTCGCGGTTCAGGCCACCAGGGGCGCGAGGAACGGTTCGAGCTCGTCAGGAGGGGCCATCTCGTAGGCGAGCCCGAACTCTGCCGCGAGTGCGTCTTCCACGATCGGGAGGACCTCCTCGACGGTGACGTCGCGCTCGAGCAGCCTCGAGAGCGACGTCACGCCGTTGTCGGGGAGCCCACAGGCCACGATGCCGTCGAACCACGACAGGTCGGTGTCGCAGTTGATCGCGAAGCCGTGCAGCGTCACCCGGGTCCGCATCAAGCGCACGCCGATCGCACAGACCTTGTCGTCCCCGGCGAAGACCCCCGTCTGCACGTCGTCCCGCCGGTGCAGTTCCACCCCGAGCTCCGCGCCGGTTCGGATCACGGCGGCCTCGAGCGCGCGCAGGTACCGAGCAGCGTCGGGGCGACCGCCGAGGTGCAGGATCGGATACCCCACGAGCTGCCCGGGTCCGTGGAACGTGAACGAGCCACCCCGGTCGATGTGGTGCACCCCGGCGCCGTGCGCGGCCGCCTCGTCCTCACTCCAGACCAGGTGCTCGGGCTTCGCACGGCGGCCGGCCGTGAACACCGGAGGGTGCTGCAGCAGGATCACTGCGTCGGGGACCACGTCGTCGAGTCGCCGCCGCGCCAGGTCGTGCATCGCCTCGTTCGCGGCGTCGTACGGCACGAGCCCATCGGGCTCGAACAGCCACGTCCGCCGGGTCATCGGATCCCCAGGTCCTCGGCGAAATCCCAGCCTTCGAGGTTGTGCTTCACGCGGGCCAGGAACCGCGTGGCGATCTCGCCGTCGATCAGGCGGTGGTCCCATGACATCGAGACGTACACCATGCTGCGCACGGCGATCGCGTCACCCTCGACCACGACCGGCCGCCGCTGGATCGCGTCGAGCGACAGGATGCCCACGTTCGGCTGGTTGATGATCGGCACGCTAATCAGGGAGCCGTACGGGCCGGGGTTCGTGATCGTGAAGGTGGCGCCCTGGACCTCGTCGGGCTTCAGTTGGTGCGAGCGGGCCCGGGCGGCGAGGTCGGCGACCGCGGCCGCGATGCCGACGCTGTTCATCGCTTCGGCGTCGCGGATCACGGGCACGATCAAACCCGCGTCATAGCTGACGGCGATGCCCATGTGGACGGCGCGGGGCGTGACGACCTCGTCCCCGACGATGCGCGAGTTCACCGCCGGGAACGCCTGCAGCGCATCGACGGTTGCGCGGACCACGAACGGTAGGTACGTGAGCTTCACACCGTGCGCCGCGAGGAACGCGTCCTTCGCGCGCTCGCGAAGCTTCACGAGATGATCGACGTTCACCTCGACCATCGTCCACGCGCGTGCCGTCTCGTTCACCGAAGCGAGCATGTGGGTGGCGATCGCCTTGCGGATGTGCGACATCGGCTCGACCGTCTCCCCCGCGGCCGCGGCGGTGCCGACCGCAGGCGGCGCGACCCCCGTCGAAGCGGCCACCGGCGCGGCCGCCGGCGTCGCGGGCGAGGGTGCCCCCGCACCTGCGCCGCCCGACGCCACCACGGCCATGACGTCGGCCTTGGTGATCCGCCCTCCGGTGCCGGTGCCCGTCACCGCGGACAGGTCGATGCCGTGCTCCTGTGCCAGCTTGCGCACGAGCGGCGAGAGGATCTGCGACCGAGGCCCCCGATCCGGCACCGGAGCGACCCCGGATCCGGCGGGGACGGGCGACGCAACGGACACGGGTGGGGCGGAGGCGTCGCTCACATCCTGGCCCGGCGTCTCGCCACTGGGCCCGCCGCTCGCCTGCGACGCCGGCGGCGCGGACGACACCGCAGCCTCACCCGCCGGAGCACCCGCGTCCGGCTGAGTTGCCGAGTCCTCGTCGGACGCGACCTCCGCCAGTTCCGTCCCGACGGGAACCGTCGCGCCTTCCTCCACGAGGATCTTCGTGAGGGTGCCCGCCACGGGGGAGGGCACTTCCGTATCGACCTTGTCGGTCGAGATCTCGAACAGCGGCTCGTCGCGCTCCACGGCGTCGCCCTCGGCCTTCAGCCACTTCAGGATCGTGCCTTCGACGATCGTCTCGCCGAGTTGCGGCATCTGGATCGACGTCATCAGGCTCCTCCTTCGTGCGACACGCGACTCACCAGGCGGACAACTCCTCGACGGCGTGCTCGATGTCGGCCACCTGCGGCAGGAACGCGTCCTCGAGCGTGGGGGAGAAGGGGACCGGCATGTTGGGCGGCGACAGCCTGGTCACGGGGGCGTCGAGGTGCTCGAACGCCTTCTCGGCGATCGTCGCCCCGACCTCGGCCCCGATGCCGACGAACCGGTAGCTTTCGCTCACGACCAGCGCACGCGACGTCTTCGCGATCGAGTTCAGCACGGTCTCCTCGTCGATCGGATGCACGGTGCGCAGATCGACGACCTCGGCGGAGATGCCACGCTGCGCGAGGCTCTCGGCGGCCTCCAGGGACTTGTGCACGAGCGCGCCGTACGTGACGATCGAGACGTCGGTGCCCTCACGCTTCACGTCGGCCTCGCCGATCGGCACGAGGAACTCAGGGTCGGTGGGGACTTGCTCCTTGATGCGCCGATAGATCCACTTGTGCTCGAGGTAGAGCACCGGGTTGTCGTCGCGCACCGCGGACTTCATCAAACCCTTGGCGTCGGCCGGGAACGCCGGCGCCACGATCTTGATGCCGCCCCCGTAGGCGAACCAGGGCTCGGGATTCACCGAGTGGAACGACGACGCCCGCACGTACCCTCCCGACGGACCGCGCAGGACGACCGGCAGCGGCACGCCCGAGCGATAGTGGTAGCGCCCCAGCACCGTGGAGATCGAGTCGAATCCCGACGACATGAAGTCGGCGTACTGGAACTCCGCGACGGGCCGCAAGCCTTCCATCGCCGAGCCGACCGCCATGCCGACGATCGTCTCCTCGGCGATCGGCGTGTCGATCACGCGCTGCTCACCGAATCGGTCGAGGAACCCCTCGGTCACCTTGAAGGCCCCACCGTAGACGGCGATGTCCTCGCCGAGCATGTAGACACGCTCGTCGCGCTCCATCTCCTCCCAGAGGGCCTCGGCGATCGCGATCAGGTAGGTGGCCTGCCCGTCGTCGCCGCGCTTCCCGCGTGGTTCGGCGCCGTGACCGGCGGCGCCGGCTTCGAGCTTCACGGTCGTCGCCATCAGCCCGCCTCGGTGCCGCCGCCGCGGCCGGGCTCGCTCGTCCAGTAGCCGTCCTCGACCCAGAGCCCTTTCGTGGCGTCGCCGGGCTCGGGGAACGGGGAGGCGAGTGCGAACGCGTACCCCTCGTCGAACTCTGCCTCGACGCGCTGCGCGATCCCGTCGATGTCGTCCTTCGTGACGACACCTTCCGAGAGCAAGTACTCCTCGAAGTTGCGCACCGGATCGTGGTTCGCCATGTACTCCTGGAGCAGCTCGTCGGGCATGTACTTCGCCGGGTCGTGCCCCGCGTGGCCCCGCCACCGCAGCGAGACCGACTCGATCAGCGTCGGGCCCTCACCGGCCCGGGCGCGCTCGACCGCCGCGCGCGCGGCCTCGAAGACCTCGAGCACGTTGCCGCCGTCGACGCGGACACCGGGGATGCCGTAGGCGACCGCCCGCTCGGCGATCGTCGGGATCGCGAACTCGAGCATGTTCGGGGTCGAGTACGCGAACTGGTTGTTGTTCACGACCCAGACGACGGGGAGCCGGTGGATCGCCGACGTGTTGATCGCCTCGTGCCAGCGCCCGTTCGAGGTGGAGCCGTCTCCGCAGATCGCGAGGGCGACGTTGGGCTCGCCCTTGAGCTTGTAGGCGAGCGCCGCGCCGACCGCGACCGGATAGGCGATCGGCAGGTGCGACATGACCGTGAACGTCTTGTTGCCGAACCAGTCGCCGATGTGGCTGTTGCCATCGCGCCCGCGGGTGTACCCGTCGATGCGAGCCCAGAACTGCGCCATCACCCGCTTGAGGTCCAGACCCTTGGTGAGCTGTGCTGTGAGGTCGCGGTGCGTGGGGAACAACGAGTCGTCCGGACGCAGGGCCCACGCCGTGCCGACGTGCGTGCCCTCCTGGCCACGGCCCGAGTAGATCGCGCCCGGAAGGCGGCCCTGCCGGTACAGGGCTTCCATGCGCTCGTCGAAGTACCGGGCGAGCTTGAGCATGTGCAGCATCTCGGCCAGCTCGTCGTCGGGCAGGGGCCGCCCGCCACCCGTCGTCTCGGCTGGGGCGCCGGCGGGGCCGACCTCGGTCGCCACTCGATCGCTCCTCACGGGGTGTGCAGGGGCTTGCCGGCGAGCGCCAGGTGCGCCTCGCCGATGCCTTCGGACAGGGACGGGTGGGGGTGCATCATCGCCGCCACCTCGGCGGGCATCGCCTCCCAGTTCACGATCAGCATGCCCTCGGCGATCAGGTCGGTCACGTGCGGGCCGATCATGTGCACGCCGCGGACCGGTCCGTCGGTCTCGCCCACGATCTTCACGAACCCTCCCTCGCCGAGCATGTTCGCCTTGCCGATCGCCCGGAAGTCGACCTTCTCGATCGTGACGTCGAGCCCGGCCTCGCGAGCCTGCGCCTCGGTCAGCCCGACGCTGGCGATCTCGGGCGCGCAGTACGTGACCTTCGGGATCTTCACGTATTCGATCTCGGGCACGTCGTGGCCCGCGATGCGCTCGGCGACCGCGTAGCCCTCGGTGAAGGCCACGTGGGCGAGCTGCAGCGGGGTGGAGGCGACGTCGCCGATCGCCCACACGTGATCGACGTTCGTGCGCAGGCTGGCGTCGACGTTCACGAACCCCTTCTCGTGGGTCGAGACCCCCGCTTCCGCCAAGCCGAGTCCGTCGGTCACCGGGCCGCGGCCCGTGGCGACGAGGCAGACGTCGGCGGAGACCGTGATGGCGCCCTTCCCGGGGTCGTAGGTCACCTCAACGGTGTCGCCCGCATCCACGATCGCCTCGACGGACGCACCGGCCGCCGTGCTGATGCCGCGTTTGCGGTACGCCCGCGCGATCTCCTTCGACACCTCGTCGTCTTCGAGCGGCGCCAGTCTCGCGAGCGCCTCGACGAGGGTGACCTCCGCCCCGAAGGACCGGTACAACGACGCGAACTCAAGTCCGACCGCGCCCGCCCCGATCACGACCACCGAGCCGGGGATCCGGTCGTACCAGAGGGCCTGGTCGCTCGTGATGATGCGGTCGGTGATCTCGACTCCGGGCAGCAGCTTCGGGGTGGACCCGGTCGCGATGACGATGTCACTCGCCTCGAGCCGGGAGCCGCCGACCTCCAGGGCGGTCTGGCCCGGCACCAGCCGGGCAGGTCCCTGCACGACGTCGATCTTGCGGGCCGAGAGGAGGCCGGTGACGCCGTTGACCAGCTTGTCGACGACGGAGTCTTCGAAGGCTTTCACGGCCGACCAATCGGGTTCGCCCGATGCCTTGATACCCCACTCGTCGGACCGGTTCACGGCATCCATCACCGCGGCCGACTGGAGCAGGGCTTTCGTCGGGATGCATCCTCGAAGCAGGCACGTGCCGCCGATGCGGTCGTCGCGCTCGACGAGAGCGACGCGTAGGCCGAGTTCGGCGGCGCGCAGGGCGGCGGAGTACCCCGCCGTCCCACCTCCGATCACGGCTACATCGTACGCATCACCCATCCGACGAGCCAGTCTACCGGGCTTCCTCCGAGCGGCTACGATGCCGGGCGTGGACGAGCCCGCGGCGCTGCAGCACACGCCCCTCGAGGCGGAACATCGGGCGCTCGGCGCGAAGCTCGGTCCGTTCGGCGGATGGTCGATGCCGATCGAGTACGCCGGGGCGCTGAAGGAGCACGAGACGGTTCGCGAGCGCGTCGGACTGTTCGACCTCACGCACCTCGGCAAGGTGGATGTGACCGGCCCCGGAGCCCTGGGTCTGCTGCAGCGGGTCGTCACCAACGACGTGTCCCGCGCCGCCGTCGGTGAGGCGCTCTACAACCTCGTATTGAACGAGGGCGGGGGCGTGATCGAGGACCTGATCGTGTATCGCCTCGACGACGAGCGCTACTTCGTGGTGCCGAACGCCGCCAACGCGCACCGGGTCCTGCAGATCCTAGAGGAGACGCCGGCCGACTCCCGTGTGCACCTGATGTACCACCAGGACTGGTGCTTCCTCGCGGTCCAGGGACCCGAGTCGGTCCACGTGATGCAGCGGCTGTTCCCGGAAGCGAGCGACCTCGCGTTCATGCAGTGTGTCGAGTCGGAGTTCAAACGACGGCCCGTGATCGTCACGAGGTCGGGCTATACCGGCGAGGTCGGGTTCGAGCTCTTCACGTTCCAGGACGTGGCCCACGACCTGTGGAGCGCACTGCTCGAGGAGATGGGGCCTTACGGTGGTGCACCGTGCGGCCTCGCGGCGCGCGACGTGCTTCGACTCGAGATGGGGTATCCGCTCTACGGGCAGGACCTGTTCGAGTCGGTCACCGCCCTGGAGGCAGGGTTGTCGTGGGCCGTCTCGTTCGACAAGGGCGACTTCCGAGGGCGGACGTCGCTGCTGCGGCAACGCGAGGAAGGGCTGCCGAGCCGGCTCGTGGGGTTGCGCATGCACGAGCGACGACACATCCCACGGGCCCACTACCCCGTGTTCACCGAGGACCAGCTGATCGGTGAGGTCACGAGCGGGACGTTCTCGCCGCTGCTGCAGACGGGCATCGGCCTCGCCTACCTCTGGCCCGCCGACGTCGCCACCACCGGCGACACCGTAGAGGTCGACATCCGCGGGCGGCGTGGGGTCGCGGACGTGGTGCGACCGCCGTTCGTCGACCGAAACCCGCGCTGAGCTTCCCGCGTCAGCGGGCCCGGACCCCGCCTCCGATGGCGTGGACGAGATCGTCGACTGACGACCCGCCGAACGAGGTGTGGCGGATCAGCCGGTCGAGGAATGACTCGGCGCGTTCCCCCTCGGGGGCGACCGCCACGACCACGTAGAGCCCGGAGGCAGGGATGCCGATCTCGTGCACGGGCCCATAGCCGGGAGCGGCGACGAAGTAGGCCCACCGTGTCGAGACCCCCCGCACTTCGCAGGAGCCCTCCCCACGGGCCACGTAGTCGCCGTGGGTCGGTCCCCTCGAGGAGAACTCTGGCCGGCGGTCCACGAACACCCGGGGGGTCTCCGCGCGGCAGCGCCGGGATTCCGTCAGGTTCGCCAACAGGGGACCCGTGGCCGCGAGATAGTAGAAGTCCGACGGCATGCCCACACGGGTCGCGTCCACCCATGTCGCCGACATGCCAGGGACGCCACCGTCCATGCGTCGCCACCGATCGGGATGAGGTGAGGCCAGGAACCCGCCGCGGAACCCGGTGTCGACCGGGGGGTGGGCTTCCCAGCCGTCGGGCACCAGCGCGGAGACGGGACCGGCGTTGACCTGCGTGAACGGGCTCGGTGAGGAGAGGACCTCGATCGTGTCGGCGACCGCTGGGACATCGGTCGTCGAGGGCGCGACGCACCCGGTGCCCAAGAGGGCGATCGTCATCCCCACGACGGTTCTTCGCACGCGACCCCCACAGGAGGATAGGCGACCTGGACGCTCGCCGCCAGCGCCGCCCGAGGAACGCGCTCGATGCGGCCCGCCGGTCACGCTCGATCCGGCACGCCGCTCAGGCGGCGCCCGCCGACCGGATGTGCCCTCGGGAGGCCGGCGGCGGGATGCAGAACGATGCCCGGGTGCCACCGCCGGGCAGCGGGTCCGTCCAGAGCGTGCCGCCGTGCTCGATCACGAGCTGCCGTGCGAGGTGCAATCCGACCCCGACGCCGGCCTTCTCCTTGCGCAGGACGCCTTCACCGGTCGAGAAAGGCTCGTCGAACGAACGCCTCGCCACCGTGCGGTCGAGGCCCTCACCTCGGTCGGTGATGCTCACGACGATGCCTTCCGACATCGACCTCGCCGAGACGTGCACGGGCATCCCGTCGGGGGAGTAGCGACACGCGTTGTCCAGGAGTTCGGCCACCACCCCCTCGAGCCGCTCTTCGTCGGCGAGCGTGAGCAGCGGCGTTGCGATCGACGCCTCGATGCGGATCTTCGGGTGCTGCTCCCGTGCCGCCGCGACGGCTCGGTCGACGGTGGGGGCGAGATCCACGTCGGCCAGTTGGAGCTCGAACGTGCCGCGCTCGAGCTCCGACATCGTGATGATCTCGTCCACGAGGCCCATCAGCTTGTCCAGGGACCCTTGGAGCTCGCCGAGGAACTCCGTCCGTTCGTCCTCGCCGATCGACGGGTTGTTCAGCACGTAAGCGATGCCCTTGGCCACGGTCACCGGTGTCCGGAGCTCATGGGAGATGTTGGAGAGGAAGTCGGCCTTCGCCGACGTGCCCTGGGCCACGCTGTGACGGATGTCCTCGAGGTCGGCGCCGAGCCGCTCGGTCGCGTCGAGCGACTCGAGGAGCGCGTCGCCGATCGAGCGGGCGATGCGGGGGGACAGGGCCACCCCGCCCTCGGCCACCGCCCGGATCGCGGCCATCACCGCGCCCGCCTCATCGTCGGTGGCGACGACCCCGTGCGCCCCCTCGGCGAGGCACGAGGACGCCCGAGCGACGTCGTCGACGGGCACGCGCACGATCACGTGCGAGTCCGGTGACGAGGCGCCGATGCGGGCGAGCAGCTCCGTGCCCGAGAACCCTTCCATCGAGAGTCGGCAGACCACGACGTCGGGCCGCAGACGCGCTGCCGCCTCGATCGCGCGGAGCGCGTCGGAGGAGACCTCGACGACGAGATCCGGGTCGTTGACGGCCGCGACGCGGAGCGCTGCGATCTCGTCCGTCGTGTCGCAGAGGAGCACGGAACGGAGCATGTGTTGTTCCTATCGGCCGCGGCAGGGACCGGTTGAGGCGCCGGTCAGTGCACGATGCCGGTGCGGATCGCGATCGCCACCGCCTGGGCTCGGTCGTTCGCACCGAGCTTCTCGAAGATGCGCTCGAGGTGGGTCTTCACGGTGTGGGGAGAGATCCCGAGTTCGGTCGCGACCTGGCGTGTCGTCGACCCGTCGGCGACCTTCTGCAGGATCTCGCGCTCGCGCTTGGATAGCGGGGCGGCCTTCGGGCCCTCGGCCTCACCCAACCGCACCTCCTCGATGAACGTCTTCGTGAGCTGGGGATGGATCACCGCGTTCCCCTCGATCGCGTTCTTGGCCGCGTCGACGAGCGCGTCGGGGGAGGCATCCTTCAGGAGGTAGCCGGAAACACCCGCCTGGATCGCCTCGCTGATCGCGCCGCGCGACTCGTCGATCGTGATCAAGATGACCTTGGTGGCGGGAGCGGCCTGACGGATGCGCCGCGTCGCCTCGATGCCGTCCATGCCGGGCATGCGCACGTCCATGAAGACGACGTCGGGGGTGAGCTCACGGGCCTGCTCCACCGCCTCCTCGCCGGTGGCCGCCTCGCCGACGACCACGACGATCTCGTCGGAGAGCTCCAGCGCGGTGCGGAGCCCTTCGCGGGTCACGGGGTGGTCGTCCACGATCAGCGCACGGATCGGCGACTCCGACATGGGCGGTGACACGCTCCTTCGTTGTGGGGAAGTACGGGTACGCTGTTCAGGATAGGACGAGTCGAGACAGGATGCGCGCATGCACGAAGAGATCGCGGTTGACGCAGGAAGCGACGGAGCCGACGCGCAGGACGCCGTCGAGACGGCGAGCGGCGACACGCGCGAGGCCGTCTTCGAAGCCCTGAAGAACGTCTACGATCCTGAGCTCGGCCTGAACATCGTCGACCTCGGGCTCGTGTACGACGTTCAGGTGGACCACGACGGCGGCGTCGACATCCAGTACTCGCTGACCACGATGGGGTGTCCGATCGGGCCGATGATCGAGGATCAGATGCGCTCGTTCCTGCGAGGCATCCCCGGCGTCGACGAGGTGCGACCGGAGTTCGTGCTGCGTCCACCGTGGACCCCGGAGATGATGTCCGACGAAGCCAAGGCCGCCCTCGGCATCTTCTGAGCGTCCGACCCCCGCGGCGAGGCCCGTTTGACGGCGTCGTCGCAGATGCGATAGGTATCGCACCTGCGAATCCGACCGAGGAGCCGTGATTTGGTCCGGACGAGGTGCATCGGGGAGGTGGCGGCCATGATCCCCTCTCGCCTGTGCTGTCCGGCGACCGGCGCCGACCCGGAGATGCATACGTAACGCGGCCCCTGAACCACCATCTCCGGACCGAGAACACCGGACGGCGGCCGCATCGTGCGGCCGCCGTCGTCGTTTCCCCGACCGGGAGAGGAAGGACCGAACCGACATGGCCGACTACTCGAATCCCGACGTGCTCGTCAGCACCGGCTGGCTGGAGGAACATCTCGACGATCGCGGCGTGCGCGTGATCGAGGTCGACGAGGACACCACCGCGTACGACAAAGGTCACATCCGCGGTGCCGTGAAGTGGAACTGGACCACGGACCTCCACTCCGAGGTCGGGCGAGACTTCCAGGACCAGGGCGGCTTCTCGCGCTTGCTCTCGGAGGCTGGAGTGGGCGAGGGCACCACCGTCGTGCTCTACGGCGGGAACAACAACTGGTTCGCCGCCTACGCCTACTGGCTGCTGAAGCTCCGCGGGTTCGACGATGTGAAGCTGCTGAACGGCGGCCGGAAGAAGTGGGAGCTCGAGAGCCGCGAGCTGACGCAGGAGGTGCCGAGCTACGAACCCGCGGGGTTCACGATCACGGGCGCCGAGCGTCCCGAGATCCGAGCGCTCCGCGACGAGGTGATCGGCAAGGTGGGCGGCGCACCCGGCTTCGTCGACGTCCGCTCGCCCGAGGAATTCCGCGGTGAGAAGCTCGCGCCCGACCACCTGCCGCAGGAGCAGTCGCAGGTGCCCGGCCACATCGCCGGTGCCGCGAACATCCCGTGGGCGAAGGCCGCGAACGACGACGGCACGTTCAAGAGCGCGGACGAGCTGCGCGAGCTCTACGAGGCCGAGGGCATCACCCCCGACCGTGAGGTCATCGCCTACTGTCGGATCGGCGAGCGCTCGAGCCACACCTGGTTCGCGCTGCAGGAGCTCCTGGGTTACGAACACGTCAAGAACTACGACGGATCGTGGACCGAGTACGGCTCGCTGGTCGGGGCGCCGGTGGAGTTGGGCGGGTAAGCCCGCTCGGCGACGCGGGGGGCGGGGACCGTCAGACCTCGGTTCCCTGCGCGTCGCCGGCCGTCGCGTCCGAGCCCTCGGCCGGCACCCCGAGGGCGAGATTGACCGCACCGCCGATCGCGAGGCCCAGGCCGAACCCTCCGGCCACGTCGAGCGGGTTGTGAGCCCCCAGGTAAACGCGCGCGAACGCCACCAGGGCGACGATCACCCACGGCACGATCCGCCACCGGCCGTGCAGGTAGGGGGTCGCCACCCAGGCCAGGCCGGTGGTGAGCACGACGTGTCCGCTCACGAAGGAGACCCCGGTCGGGCTCGTATCGCCGCGGACGATCGCCTCGGGTTCCGTCTCGCCGGGTCGGTTGCGCTGCACCACCTTCCAGACGAGCCGCTCGGCCAGAAGCTTCCCGAGGGTGACGAGCAGCGCCGCGACCGCGAGCCGCGGGCGACGGGCGACGAGAGCGATCGACGCGACGAGGGGGCCGATCGCGAGCACCCCGAGGAACTGGGCGGTCAGCATCACCGGCTCGAGCGCATCCGGCAGCCCGTTGATCGCCTCGAAGACGGCTCGCTCGGGCCCGTCCACCCGCCCGCTCGAGGCCGGGATCGCACAGAGCGCGAGCACGCCGAGGCCCCCCGCCAGGGCGGCGGCGTCGATGCGCCGGCGGATCACCATCGCCAGAGACGCACCGCCACGTCGCCGGCGACCAGCACCAGGATCGATCGGACGGCCCACGAATCACCGGTCGTCGCGGCGACCGCGAGCGCCGCCGCGGCGATCACCACCGCCAGGATCTTCACGCCGGTCTTCGACCCGCCTGCCGCTCTCGTTCCGTCCATCCGACGTCCCCCTTCGCTCGGTGGCGGAAGGGTATGCAACCCGGCGAGCCGGACGCAAATCCGACCTTTCCGGTAGACTTTGAGCGTCACCCGCGGGTAGCATCGGAAGTGTTCGCACCACCGCGGGGCAGCGGTCCGACGATCGACGCGCGAGGAGACCCGCTACCGATGGCCGTCACACAGGAAGAACACCTCAAGGAGCTCGCCAAGGGCTACCGGTTCGACTGGAAGGACCCTTCGCATGCCGTCTTCGAGCCGAAGCGGGGCTTGAACGAACGCGTGGTCGAAGAGATCTCCGCGCTCAAGGGCGAGCCCGAGTGGATGCGGAAGTACCGCCTGAAGAGCCTGCGGTACTTCGACATGCGGCCGATGCCGTGGTGGGGCGCCGACCTGTCAGACATCGACTTCCAGAACATCTACTACTTCATCCGCTCGACCGAGAAGCAGGCCGCGAACTGGGAGGACCTCCCCGAAGACATCCGCGGCACCTGGGACAAGCTCGGCATCCCCCAGGCGGAGCAGAAGTACCTCGGCGGTGTGAGCGCGCAGTACGAGAGCGAGGTCGTCTATCACAAGATCAAGGACGAGCTCGACCAGATGGGCGTGCTCTTCACCGACATGGACAGCGCGCTGCGCGACTACCCCGACCTGGTGCGCGAGCACTTCGGCACCGTGATCCCCGCGAACGACAACAAGTTCGCGGCGCTGAACTCGGCGGTGTGGTCGGGCGGCTCGTTCATCTACGTGCCGCCGGGCGTGCACGTCGACATCCCGCTGCAGGCGTACTTCCGCATCAACGCCGAGAACATGGGGCAGTTCGAGCGCACGCTGATCATCGCCGACGAGGGCAGCTACGTGCATTACGTCGAGGGCTGCTCGGCCCCGATCTACACGAGCGACTCCCTGCACTCCGCCGTCGTCGAGATCAAGGCGATGAAGGGGGCCCGGGTGCGGTACACGACGATCCAGAACTGGTCGACGAACGTCTACAACCTCGTCACGAAGCGTGCCGTCGCGCACGAGGACGCCGTCATGGAATGGGTCGACGGCAACATCGGCTCGAAGGTCACGATGAAGTACCCGTCGATCTACCTGGTGGGCAAGGGTGCGCGTGGCGAGGTGCTCTCCGTGGCATACGCCGGCAAGGGCATGCACACCGACGCCGGGGGCAAGGCGATCCACGCGGCTCCGTACACGACGAGCGTGATCACCTCGAAGTCGGTCTCGAAGGACGGCGGGCGCACCGGCTACCGGGGGCTCGTGCGGGTCGAACCAGACGCACATCACGCGAAGTCGACGGTTCGCTGCGACGCGCTGATCCTCGACGACGAGAGCCGCAGCGACACCTATCCCTACATCGAGGTCGAGGAGGAGACGGCGGCGCTCGGGCACGAGGCCACGGTCTCGAAGGTGGGCGACGACCAGCTCTTCTATCTGATGAGCCGAGGGCTGTCCGAGGTCGAGGCCACCGCGATGATCGTGAACGGCTTCATCGAGCCGATCACGCGCGAGCTGCCGATGGAGTACGCGGTCGAGCTGAACCGCCTCGTCGAGCTGCAGATGGAAGGCTCGGTCGGCTAACGCCGCGATGACCACCTTCGACGAACGCGCCCTGGCGAGCTTGCCCGAGGTCGCCGGGTTCATTGGCGACCTGCGGCGACAGGCGTTCGCCGACTTCGAAGCCCTGCCGATCCCGTCGCAGGAGACCGAGGAGTGGCGTTACACCGACCTGTCGGACCTGGACCTCACGTTCGCGCCGTACACGGCGGGCGGTCGTGCGGAGAACCTCGACGGCGTGCCGGCGGAGATCCTGGAGGCGGCAGGCGACATCGGCGA
Source organism: Actinomycetota bacterium (assembly GCA_035697485.1). Lineage (NCBI taxonomy): Bacteria > Bacillati > Actinomycetota > Actinomycetota bacterium. The sequence goes on along the minus strand of DASSCU010000043.1, from coordinate 22,213 downwards.
CCGCGCCGGTCTGCAGATCCAGCACGATTCCGACGTCATGGTCACTCACCTCGACCCGACGCTGGCGGCGAAGGGCGTGATCTTCACCGATCTCGACGCAGCTGCGGCTGAGTACCCGGACCTCGTCGAGCGCTCGCTTCACGATCTCGTCCCGACCAAGCGCACCCGCTTCACCGCGATGCACGGCGCCTTTCGAACCGGTGGCACGTTCCTGTACGTGCCCCGCGACACGAGGGTCGACCTGCCACTGCAGACGTTGACGTACGTCGACGTCGACGGAGCCGCGGTCTTCCCGCACACGTTGATCGTGGTCGAGGCGGGGGCCGAGGTGACGTTCATCGAGCGGTACGCCTCGCCCGATCTCACCCGCGCATTCAGCGACGCGATCACCGAGATCCGCGTCGGCGACGGCGCGCACGTGCGGTACGCGGCGATCCAGGACTGGGGCGCGGGCATGACCCATCTGGCGATCCAACGCGCCCGGACCGGGCGCGACGCCGACCTGCGGACGCTCTCCCTCGGGTTCGGGGCGGATCTCGCGCGTACCGAGACCGAGGTCGAGCTCGCCGAGCCGGGTGGGTTCAGCGAGCAGCTCGGCGTCTTCTTCGCCGACGGTGAGCAGCACTTCGACCATCGGTCGAGCCAGGACCACGTGGCGCCGAACTGTACGAGCGATCTGCTGTACAAGGGGGCGTTGCGCGATCGCAGCCGAGCCGTCTACTCCGGCTGGGTCTACGTGCGACCGGGGGCCCAGAAGACCGACGCGATGCAGACGAGCCGCAACATCGTGCTGAGCGAGCACGCGAAGGCCGACGCGATCCCCAACCTCGAGATCGAGGCGAACGACGTGAAGTGCGGCCATGCGGCGAGCGTGGGGCCCGTCGAGGACGAGGCGCTCTTCTACCTCGAGTCTCGTGGCATCCCCCACGACGAGGCCGAGCGGCTGATCGTGACCGGGTTCTTCCAGGAGGTGCTCGACCGAGTGCAGATCGACGAGGTGCGTGAAGGCGCCGTCGCAGCGATCGACGCCGAGCTGGCCGAGGGCATCCGCTGATGTCCGTGCGCGTCTGCGAGACGAAGGACGTGCCGCCCGGTGAGGCGAGGCGGTACCGCGTCGACGGGCGCGAGGTCGCGGTCGTGAACCTCGGCGAGGAAGGGTTCCGCGCGCTCGACGCGATCTGCAGCCACGCGAAGTACTACTTGGACGAGGGCGAGGTCGACGCCGACCTCGAGACGATCGAGTGCCCGAAGCACGGGTCCACGTTCGACCTGAACACGGGCAACCCGAAGACCCTGCCGGCGACCCAGCCCGTCGACGCCTTCGCGGTGACCGTCGACGGCGACGACGTGATGATCGAGGTGTGAGGACGATGGCTGAGACGACGAACGGCAACGGCACCGGGGCGGCGACCCTCGAGGTGCGAGGACTGCACGCGACGGTCGAAAGCAAGCAGATCCTGAACGGTATCGACCTCGTGGTGCGCCAAGGCGAGACGCACGCGCTGATGGGACCCAACGGATCGGGCAAGTCCACACTCAGCAACGTGATCATGGGCCGCCCCGGGTACCAGGTCACCGAGGGAAGGGTGATCTTCAACGGGGAAGACATCACCGCGCTGACGCCCGATGAGCGCGCCAAGCGGGGACTGTTCCTCGCGATGCAGTACCCGACCGAGGTGCCCGGGGTCTCCGTCGTGAACTTCCTGCGCACCGCGTACCAGGCGGTGAAGGGCGAGCAGGTGAGCGCCTTGGCGTTCCGCAAGCATATGAAGGAGCAGATGGACCGCCTCGGCGTCGACGACGCGATGGTGAACCGTTACTTGAACCAGGGTTTCTCCGGGGGCGAGAAGAAGCGGAACGAGGTGCTCCAGCTCGCGGTGCTGCAGCCGCAGATCGCGATCCTGGATGAGACCGACTCCGGGCTCGACATCGACTCGCTGAAGCTGGTCGCCCAGGGCGTCAACGAGCTGGTCGGGCCCGGCCTGGGTGTGCTCCTGATCACGCACTACCAACGCATGCTGAACTACATCACGCCCGACACGGTCCACGTGATGATGCAAGGGCGTATCGTGAAGACCGGCGGGGCGGAGCTGGCGCACGAACTCGAGGCCAAGGGCTACGAGGGCATCCGTGCCGAGCTGGGGCTCGAGGCCGATGCGACCGTCGAAGTGGTGTAGCCACACCCGAGGGAGCTGATCCATGACCGAACACGCCGAGACCGCGCCCGTCGCGGACGACCGCGTGGGAGGCCTCGACGTCGACGCGATCCGGCGCGACTTCCCGATCCTCACGCGGACCGTGGGCGAGCATCCGCTCGTCTACCTCGACAGCGCCGCCACTTCGCACAAGCCGACCCAGGTGATCGAGGCCGAGGCCGACTTCTTCCGCCTGCACAACGCGAACGCACACCGGGGCATCCATATGCTGGGGGAGGAGGCGACCCAGGCCTACGAGGGTGCTCGGGCCGTCGTGGCGCGGTTCCTCGGCGCACCCGAGCCCGAGACGATCGTGTTCACGCGAGGCGTGACCGAGTCGATGAACCTCGTCGCCCAGGGCTGGGGTCGAGCCCACCTCCGTGAGGGCGACGAGGTCCTGCTCTCCGACATGGAGCACCACTCGAACATCGTGCCGTGGCAGATGACCGCCGCCGTGACGGGAGCGACCCTGCGCTACATCCCGCTCACCGACGACGGCCTCCTCGACCTCTCCGACTTGGGGTCGCTGCTGACCGACCGCACCGCGATCGTGAGCGTCACCGGCATGTCGAACGCCCTCGGCACGATCACCCCGCTGCGTCAGCTCGCCGACGCTGCGCACGCGGTCGGTGCGATCATCGCGGTCGATGCGGCGCAGCTCGCGCCGCACTCGCCGATCGACGTCCGGGCGCTCGACGTGGATCTGCTGGGGTTCACCGGCCACAAGATGCTCGGCCCCACGGCGAGCGGCGGCCTGTACGGCCGCACCGAGGTGCTCGAGTCGATGCAGCCGATGCTCGGCGGCGGCGAGATGATCCACGAGGTCTTCCACGACCACAGCACCTACAAGTCGGCGCCGTTCAAGTTCGAGGCCGGCACGATGCCGATCGCCCAGCAGGTCGGGCTGGCCGCGGCGATCGAGTACCTCGACGCCCTCGGCATGTCGAACGTGCGCGCCCACGAGGAGGAGATCACCCGCTACGCCCTCGATCGCCTGCTCGACGCCGGGGCGACCGTGTTCGGTCCCAAGGACGCGAGCATCCGCGGCGGGGCGGTGAGCTTCTGGTTCAAGGACGTGCACCCGCACGACCTCGCGACGATCCTCAACGAGGAGGGCGTCGCCATCAGGGCCGGTCACCACTGCGCCCAGCTCGTGATGCGCCGATACGGTGTGCCGGCCACCGCCCGCGCGTCGTTCTACGTCTACAACACGAAGGACGAGGTGGACGCGCTCGTCGCTGCCCTCGACCGCGCGCAGTCGATCTTCAGCTGACCCCCGAACGAGAGAGGGAACCGTGGCGCTCGACGACATCTACAAGGAAGTGATCCTCGACCACTACAAGGACCCGCGGAACAAGCGAGAGCTCCCCGGTGCCGAGTTGCGGTGTCACGCCAACAACCCCCTGTGCGGCGACGAGATCACGGTCTACGCTCACGTCGAGGGTGATCGGGTCGCGGAGGTGACGTTCCAGGGCGCGGGGTGCTCGATCAGCCAGTCGAGCGCGTCCATGATGACCGAATCCGTCACCGGGTCGAGCGTCGCCGACGCCAAGGCGCTCGCCGCCGGGTTCCGCGGCATGATGGCGGGCGACGTCGAGCCCGACGAGGAGACGTTCGGCGACCTCGTGGCACTCAAGGGCGTCGTGCAGTACCCGATCCGCATCAAGTGCGCCGTGCTCGCCTGGGACGTGTTGCAGGACGCCCTCGAGGGTGCCGGCGAGGCGAGCGGTGCCCAGGCACACAGCGTCTAAGCTTCGCGGCGTGATCCCCTGGCCTCACGCCCGCGTGGCACACCGGCTCGCGATGCTCGCCGCCACGCTCGGCGCCCTCCTGCTCGTCGCGGCACCCGCCCGTGCACAGCCCAGCGAACGGATCGTCGATTACGGCGTCGACATCACGATCGGCGACGACGGCACGTTCACGATCGTGGAGACGATCGACTACGACTTCGGCACGGTTCGCCGGCACGGCATCCTTCGTGACATCCCGACACGCCTGCGCTACGACGACACGTACGACCGCATCTACCCGCTCGACGTGGTCGAGGTTCGCGCGAGCGAGGGCACGCCCGCCGGCTACGAGGTGGAGTCGGCGGCCGGAGGCATCACCCGCATCCGCGTCGGCGACGCCGACACCGAGATCACCGGCCGGCACACGTACGAGCTGACGTACACGGTCGAGGCGGCACTGAATGGCTTCCCTGACCATGACGAGCTGTACTGGAACGCGGTGGGCACCGAGTGGTCGGCGCCGATCGAGCGGGCGACCATACGCGTGCACGCGCCCGCCGACATCACGCAGGTGGCCTGTTTCCAAGGGTACGAGGGCTCGACCCTTCCGTGCCTGCGCTCGAGCGCCGACGGCGCCGAGGCGCGGTTCGCCCAGACCGGGCTGGGCTCGTACAGCGGAGTGACGATCGTCGTCGGCCTGCCCAAGGGTGCCGTCCCCGAGCCCGCGCCCGTGCTCGAGGAACGCTGGAGCCTCGGACGCGCGTATGCGGCGACCCCGGCGACCCTCGGGGGCACGGCCGTGCTCGGCCTCGCCGCGATCGGCGGCGTGATCGCGCTCGTCTGGGGCCGCGGACGCGACCGCCGGTACCGCGGCTCTCAGGTGGACCAGGTCATGGGCAATCCCACTGGTGAGCATCAGGCGGTGCGGCTGGGGGAGGCCGACGAGAGCGCGCCGGTGGAGTTCGCGCCGCCCGACGACATGCGTCCGGGCCAGATGGGGACCCTCCTGGACGAGCAGGCGAACGTGCTCGACGTGTCGGCCACCCTCGTGGACCTCGCCGTGCGCGGCTACCTGCTGATCCAGGAGATCCCCAAGGAGGGCTGGTTCGGCAAGCCCGACTGGCGCCTGATCCGTCTGGAGAGGTCCGACGACGACCTGCTCACCTACGAGCGACGTCTCCTCGACGGGCTCTTCCGCGACGGCACCGAGGTCACGATCTCGGAGCTGAAGAACGTGTTCGCCGAGCGGCTCAACGGCGTCAAGGAGTCGCTCTACGCCGACGCCGTGAAGCGGGGTTGGTTCAGCCAGCGTCCCGACAAGGTGCGCGCCAAGTGGTACGCGCTGGGCGTGGTGGCGCTGATCGTCGCCGGCGGCGTCGCGTTCGCGCTCGCGGCGTTCACCCACTGGGGCTTGCTCGGCATCCCGCTGATCCTGGGTGCCGTGCTGCTACTGGCCTCGGCGGGGCGGATGCCGGCGCGCACGGCGAAAGGCACCGCGATGCTGCGGCGGGTGCGCGGCTTCCGAACCGTGATCGAGACGGCCGAGACCCATATGTCGCGGTGGGCCGAGAAGGAGCTCGTCTTCACCCGGTTCCTGCCGTTCGCGGTGGTGTTCGGCTGTACCGACAAGTGGGCGAAGGCGTTCGAGGCGCTCGGCATCGAGCCCGACACCAGCTGGTACCTCTCTCCGCGGCCGTTCGTCTACGCGCAGTTCGCGGACTCGATGGAGGGCTTCGCGGTCGCGACCGGCGGCACGATCGCCTCGACCCCGTCCGGCTCGGGCTCGAGCGGGTTCTCCGGCGGCGGGTTCTCCGGCGGCGGCGGCGGCGGAGGCGGTGGCGGCAGCTGGTGAGCGGTCACCGGCATGCCGCCGGCGCGGGCCGTGCCTAGGATTCCTCGAGCATGCACATCGTATTCAGCGAAGACGGGCGGGACTTCCATCGACGTGGATGGCGCGAGCTCGTACAGACCGACCCCGCCGGGTCGTTCTTCCACACGCCGGCCTTCCTGAAGCTCTACTGGGAGGAGTTCGGGGAGACGCCCGAGCACCTGCTGCTCGCGTTCGCCGAGGAGGACGACGGCAGCCAGGTCGGGGCGGTCGCGTTCGAGCGCATCGGGGACACGCTCCGGTTCCTCGGCGGCACCGAGATCACCGACTACATGGGGCCCGTCGGGCTGCCCGAACGGCAGGACGCGATGGCCAAGGAGCTGTGGACCGCGCTGCTCGCGCGGGACGACTGGTCCGAGGCCGACCTGCGGGGGCTGCTCGAGGACCAGCCGTGGTTCGGGCTGCTCCGCGACTCCGCCAACGCCCAGGGACTCGGCGTGCGCGAGGACGAGGACGGGGTGGCGCCGTTCCTGCCCCTGCCCGGTTCGTGGGACGAGTACCTGGCCGGGCTCTCGTCGAAGTACCGTCACGAGATCAAGCGGAAGGCCCGCAAGCTCACCGAGGAGGCCGGCGCGTTCCGGATCGTGACCGCCGATGAGGGCACGCTGATCCCGCTGCTCGATCGATTCGTCGAGTTGCACCGCGCGTCGGAGGGGCCCAAGGGCGTCTTCATGGTCCCCGGCATGGAGATCTTCTTCCGCCGCCTCGGCGAGGCCTTCTGTGCCGACGGCGTGTTCCGGCTGACGTTCATCGAGGTGGGGGGCCAGCTCGCGGCCGGCACGATCGGCTTCGTCTGGGGCGGCACGTCGTACCTCTACAACAGCGCGTTCGACCGGTCGTGGGGGACCCTCGCCCCCGGCATGGTGCTCGTCGGCGAGGACATCCGCCTCGCGATCGAGCAGGGCTGCAGCGGCTTCGACCTGCTGAAGGGCGACTACCGGTACAAGTACCGGTTCGGGTCGTCCCCACGGGCCGTGAAGCGGCTCCTGGTCACCCGCTGACGCGAGGCTTCGCGGGCCTACGGGAACGCGCGCAGGTGCCTGAGCACGGTGTCGGCGAGCAGGCGCTCGCCGCCGAGCACCACGTTGCCAGAGGAGAGCACGTCGTCGGGCTTGAGTCGCTGGCCGGCGACGAGCGCGAGCTGCGGTGCCCGGCCGACGATCGTCGCGTCGGGCTTGTGACGGCCCGACGGGGCCTCGCCGGAACCCAGACCCCAGTGCCACGAACCCTCGCCGGCGCCGTCGACGTCGACCCGGACGGTCTGACCTGACAGGTCGAGGCCGGCACGCCCCAGCGACCAGGGGAGCATGCGGACCGCGAGATCGATCGTCAGGTGGACCGGCCAATGCTGGTAGTCGGGGCCGAGCCCGTTCGTGGCCCGCACATCCTCGCCGTGCAGCCACCACTCGACGACCCTCGTCTGCACCAGGTACCGGGCGGCGATCGGACCGGCGACGTAGTCGTACCGCTTCGAGGCCCAGTCCTCCTCGGAGATCGTCGCGCAGTGCGCGAGGAACGAATCGGCCGCCTCGCCCCAGCGCGTGAGCACCTCCCGCGTCTCGAGCCCTGATCGGCGACCCACGGTCCATGCGTTGAACGCGTCGATGTCGAACGGACCCTCGGGATGCTCGCGCCGCCACTCCTCGAGCTCGGCGGCCGGCTCGCCGGCCACGAGCTGCGCCGCGATCGTGTCGCCCGCGGCGAGGTGGGCGATCACGTCGCGGTTCCACCAACCGTCGGCGGCGCTCGGCTGCTCCCAGGTCGTCGGTTCGGCGTACTGGATCATGCGCCCCAGGCGCTGGCGCTCGGCGTGGGCGACGCCCAGCAGCTGCTCGCGATCAAGGCTCACATGATCCTCCTCACCGGCCGGGGGCCGAGCCTCCGGGCCTCGGCGCGGATTGTACAGTCCGACCCGTGCGCATCCTCGTGGCCCCCGACAAGTTCCGCGGCACGCTGACCGCTCGCCAGGCCGCCGAAGCGTTGGCGACCGGATGGCGCCGTGAGCGACCCGGCGACGACGTGGACGTCGTGCCCATGGCCGACGGCGGTGAGGGGACGATGGACGCCTTGGTCGATGCGCTCGGGGGTCGCATCGAGCGGTCCATCGTGTCCGGGCCGATGGGTGACCCCGTCGACGCCGCCTTCGGCTTGGTGCCGTCGCAGGGCGGCATGCTCGGGGTGGTCGAGATGGCCCGCGCCTCGGGACTCTCGCTGCTCGACGAGGGTCGCCGCGACCCGCTGCGGACCACGACGCGCGGCACCGGGGAGCTGATGGCCCGCGCGATCGACGCGGGAGCCGACCGCCTCATCGTGTGCATCGGCGGGAGCGCCACGAACGACGGCGGCGTCGGCATGGCGTCGGCGCTGGGTGGACGATTCCTCGACGGGTCGGGGCGCCCGATCGCCGACGGCGGGGAGGGGCTCCTGGCGCTGGCTCGTATCGACCTCTCCGCGATGCATCCGGGCTTGGCGCACGTGGCCGTGACCGGTGCCTGCGACGTGGACAACCCCCTGACGGGGCCGTCGGGCGCGAGCGCCGTCTATGGGCCGCAGAAGGGCGCCGACGCCGAGGACGTCGCCGTGCTCGACCGCGCGCTCGGACACCTGGCCGCCGTGGTCGAGCGGGACCTCGCGATCGGGCTCCGCGACGAGCCCGGGGCGGGCGCGGCCGGCGGCCTGGGGTTCGGCCTGATGGCTTTCTGCGGCGCTCGGCTGCACCCGGGCGTCGAGGTCGTGATGGACGCGGTCGGGCTCGCCGATCGCATCGCCGGGGCCGACCTCGTCGTGACCGGGGAAGGATCGCTCGACGAGCAGTCCCTCCACGGGAAGACACCCGCCGGTGTCCTCGAGGCCTGCGGCCTCGCCGGCGTGCCCGCCGTCATCGTCTGCGGCCGTGCGACGATCGACGTGCCCGGCGTGCGGGTCGTGTCGCTCGTCGACCGCGTGGGGGAGCGGGCCGCGCTCGACGACGCGCGGGCGGCGCTGGTCGCAGCGGGCTCGGAGCTGGCCGTGGGAGCCGACGATCTCGAGGGGGAACGACGATGAGCACCGCCATGGAGCGGTTCGCCGAGGCCGCGAGGGCCCAGGGGCTGCACCCGCAGGGGCGCCGGTTCTCTGAGGGCACGAAGACGGCCGACGACGCGGCACGGGCGATCGGGTGCGACGTGGGCCAGATCGTGAAGTCGCTGGTGTTCATGGCCGACGATCGGCCCGTGCTCGCCCTCACCTCGGGGTCGAACCGGGTCGACGAGGCGAAGCTCGGGGCCGCCGCAGGCGCCGAGGCCGTGCGCCGGGCCACCCCCGAGGAAGCTCGGACCGCGACCGGGTTCGCGGTCGGCGGCACCCCGCCCTTCGGGCACGTCGACCGGGTCCGGGCCTTCTGCGACCGGGATTTGCTCGTCCACGAGGTGGTGTGGGCGGCTGCGGGGACGCCCGACTCGGTGTTCCCGCTGACCCCGACCGACCTGGTTAGGGTCAGCGGGGCGACGGTGATCGACCTGGCGGCGCGATGACCGAGGTTCTCGACCGGAGAGGTCGGATTCCGGCTCGCCGCCGGGTAGGATATTGAGACCACCCCGACGTCACCCCGGAGGAACGATGATCACGCTCACCGAGACCGCGGCCGGCAAGGTCAAGGAGCTGTTGGCCGAGGAAGGCCGTGACGACATCGCGCTTCGCGTGGCCGTGCAGCCCGGCGGGTGCTCGGGTCTGCGATACGCGATGTACCTCGACGACCAGATCGGCGAGAAGGACCAGGCGGAGGAGCAGTTCGGCGTGCGGCTCGTGATCGACAAGATGAGCGTGCCGTATCTCTCGCAGGCCACGATCGACTTCGTCGACACGCTCGAGCAGTCCGGGTTCACGATCGACAACCCGGCCGCCCAGGGCGGCTGCGCCTGCGGCAACTCGTTCCACTGAGGCGCGGTGACGCTCGCTCCGCCCGCCCGGACGAGCCTAGCCTGCCCCGACCGCGTCCAGCCCGTCCTTGAACGCCCGGGCTATCGCCGAGATCTCGTCGTCGTCGATCACGAGCGGCGGGGAGACGGCGACCGCGCCGCCGACGAGCGGGCGGACCAGCATGCCGGCCTCGCGACACGCCATGCCGACGCGCGCCGGCAGCGAAGACTCGTCCGCGATGAGATCCTGACGCAGGTTCACCGCAGCGAGCATGCCGACCCCACCACGGACCTCCTCGACCAGCTCGTGCCCGGCCAAGGGTTGAAGGGCCTCCAAGAGCGGCGCCTCGAGCTTGAGGGCGCGTTCGCATAACCCCTCGCGTTCGATGATGTCGAGGTTGGCGAGGGCCGCGGCCGCCACCGACGCATGGCCGCTATACGTGTAGCCGTGGCGCCAGAGTCCGGCGCCCTCGGCCCAGAAGGGCTCGGCGACCCACGGCGCGGCGATCACGCCGCCCATCGGCAGGTACCCGCTCGTGATGCCCTTCGCGCAGGTGATGATGTCGGGCTCGAGTCCGAACCGGGTCGACGCGAACCAGTCGCCTGCGCGGCCGAACCCGGTGATCACCTCGTCGGCCACGAACAGCACCCCGAACTCGCGGCAGACCGCGCGGGCGGTCTCGAGGTAGCCCTCCGGCGGAGGGAACACCCCGCCGGCGCCGATCACGGGCTCGCAGAAGAACGCGGCCACGCGCGCCGGCTCGTCCGCCTCGATCGCGGTACGGAGCGCTTCGGCGTCGTCCCACGGGACCTCGGTGACGTCCTCGATCAGCTCGCCGTGGCCGGTAGCGTTCGCCGGGATCCCGGCAAGCGACGTGCCCGCCGTGTGCATGCCGTGGTAGGCCTTCTCACGTCGGATCAGCACGGTGCGCTCGGGCTCTCCACGGAGCTGCCAGTAGCGGCGTGCCATCTTCGTGGCGGTGTCGATCGAGTCCGAACCCCCACTGGTGAGGAACACCTTCGAACCCTCGACCGGCGCGAGCGACGACACGCGCTCGGCCAGCGCCTCGGCGGGTCGGTTCGTGAGGTCGCCGAAGGCGGAGTAGGCGGGGAGCTCGCGCATCTGGGCGGCGACCGCATCCGCGATCTCGGCGCGCCCCCAGCCGACGTTGCAGTACCAGAGCGAGGCCGTGGCATCAAGGTAGCGACGGCCGGCGTCGTCAACGACGTACGCGCCGTCGCCTCGCACGAGCGTGGTCGCGCCGTTCGTCTCGACGGCGTGCATGTCTGCGAATGGGTGCCAGAAGCTGGTCATGGTTCGACGCTACCAGCGGCGCCCGACCACTGGCCTCGGCTTCAGCGTGGTCGAAGGCTCTTCAAGCGGAACCGCGGCGGCGTCGAGAGGAGCGGCTCGATCGTTTCGGCCAGCTCGGCCGGAGACGGACGCTCTGCCGGGTCGACGACCAGCGAGCGCTCGATCGCCTCGACGAGTGGAGGCGCGATCGCATCCGGGAGCAGACGCGGCGCGGTGTCGATCTGCGGGAACCGCTCGGCGGGCGCCGCCTCGTCGTGATCCACCCCCCGGGGGAACGGCAGTCTTCCGGTAACCGCCTCGTAGAGGGTGACGCCGATGCCCCAGACGTCGGCCGGTGGGCCGATGGGGTCGGCGTCCGTCGGTGCGCATTGCTCAGGCGCCATGTACGCGTCGGTGCCGACCGCTCGATCGAGCCTCGCGGCGTCCTCGATCGGTCGCGCGATGCTGAGATCGATCAGGCGGGGGGGCGCCCCCAGCATCACGTTCTTCGGCTTCACGTCCAGGTGCACGAGGCCCGCCCGGTGGATCGCGTGGATCGCGGAGGAGATCTCCACGCCGAGCGGGGCGGCCTGCTCCACGTCGAGCGGGCCGAACCGCCTGATGTCGGTCGATAGCCGCGGTCCCTCGGCGAGCTCGAGGATCAGCAACGGACGTTCGCCCTCGAGGTGCGCCCCGAACGACCTGATCACCACCGGGTGGTCCACCCGCTCCAGCGCGTCGGCTTCGCGCTGGAGACCCCTGAGGGCGGAACGATCGTCGACCTGATCGGGGCGCAGTACCTTCACGACAACCCGGTAGTGGAGGCGATCGTCGAACGCGAGGTACGCCTCGTACCGCTCACCCCCGCCGAGGAGGCTGAGAGCGTGGAGCCCCGGGGCGATCTCGTCGCCCGCCTCGAAGCCCCATGCACCCAGGTCCATGGTCGTATCGGTCATCGCAGGTCGCCCCGTCGTCGTGTCGTCGTGTCCTCAGCCTGGCACGGTCGGAGCCGGGTCGCTGGTGCGGCCCGGCTCCGACCACCCGATCGTGTCAGCGTGTGTCGTGCTTGGAGCGATCGTTCGTGCGGTGCCTGGAGCGGTCGCGGGTGCTCGTTCCCGGACCATCCTTCGTGCGGTCCCTCGTCAGATCCCCGCGGCTGCGGTCCCGGTTCCGCGAGACGGACGTCACCCGGCTGTTCGTGCCGTCGTTGCTGTTCACTCCGCTCGTGAACGATCCACCCCCGGTGTTCGTGTCGTCGTCATCGTCGCCACGGGCGAACGGCGTCAGCACGTCCTCATCGTCGTCCTCACGCTTGAAGACCACGACCTCCCGATCCGAGTCGTCAGCAGCGTCATCGACCGCGATCGCGGCTCCTACCGGTCCGAGGACCGCGACCGCGCCCGCGAGGGCGATGGTAGCCATGCGTCCGATCATCGTGTGCACCTCCTCGTCTGTCGTTCAAGGTCGTCTGGCTTTTCATCTCCACCGTAGGAGCCGGACATGAGGGGTCCATGAGGGGCTCATGAGCGTCGTCTCATGGAAGACCGGGCCGACGGCGCCGGGTCACGCTGGGTCGTAGGCGAGGTTCTCGCGGAGCCAACGCTCGGTCTCGGTCAGGCTCTGGCCCTTCCGACGGGCGTAGTCCTCGACCTGGTCCTTCCCGAGGCGGCCGACGTTGAAGTACCGGGCCCGCGGATGCGCGAAGTAGAGTCCGGCCACCGTCGCGCCGGGCGTCATCGCGCACGACGTCGTGAGGTCCATACCGTGGTCGCGGGCCCCGAGCAGGTCGAAGAGCGTGCGCTTCTCCGTGTGATCCGGGCAGGCCGGGTAGCCGTAGGCGGGGCGGATGCCCCGGTAGCGCTCCTCGATCAGCTCCTCGGGCGCGAGGGACTCGTCAGACGCGTACCACGTGCGGCGGACCTCGCGATGGAGCCACTCCGCGAACGCCTCGGCGAGCCGGTCTGCCAGGGCCTTCACCATGATCGACCGGTAGTCGTCATGGTCGGCCTCGAACATCTTCGAGAGCTCGTCGGCGCCGATGCCGGCCGTGACCGCGAACCCGCCCAGATGGTCGGCGAGGCCGCTGTCGGGCGGCGCGATGAAGTCGGCGAGCGAGCGGTTCGGGCGGTCGTCGCCCTCGCCGTGGTCGACCTGTTGGCGCAGCATGGGCAGCACGGTGCCGTCGCCGAGCACGATGTCGTCGGCATCGGCTCGCGCTGGCCAGAAGCCGTACACGCCGCGGGCCTGGATCGAGCCGTCGGCCACGATCGCGTCGAGGAGCTCGTTCCCGTGTTCGAAGAGCTCGCGTGCCGCCTCGCCCTGCTGCGGGTGGTCGAGGATCTGGGGGTAACGCCCCTTCAGCTCCCACGCCGTGAAGAAGAACGTCCAGTCGATCAGATCGCGCAGCTCGGCGAGCGAGGGTTCCACGACCTGTGTGCCCGTGAACGGCGGGGGCGGCACGTCGTCGGCCCGCCACTCGATCGGTGTGCGGTTCGCGAGCGCCTTGCGATAGGGCAGCAGGGGTGTCCGCAACCGCTCGGCATGCAGCTCGCGCAATCGCTGCTGGTCGATGCGGTTCTGCCCGTCGAGCTCCGCCTTGCGGCCCTCGTCGAGCAGGTTCGAGACGACGCCGACCACCCGCGATGCATCGACCACATGCACGACGGGCTGCTCGTAGGCCGGGGCGATCTTGACGGCCGTGTGCTGGCGTGAAGTGGTCGCCCCTCCGATCAGCAGCGGCAGGCTCATGCCGCGGCGTTGCATCTCGTTCGCCACGTTCACCATCTCGGTGAGCGAGGGCGTGATCAGGCCCGACAGACCCACGATGTCGGCCCTCTCCGCCACGGCCGTGTCGAGGATCAGCTCCGCGGGCGCCATGACGCCGAGGTCGATGACCCGGTAGTTGTTGCAACCCAGCACCACGCCGACGATGTTCTTGCCGATGTCGTGCACGTCGCCCTTGACCGTCGCGGTGACGAGCGTACCCTGCGCCCGGTCGGCCGACGGTCCCAGCGCGAGCTTCTCCTCCTCCATGTAGGGCTCGAGGTGGGCCACGGCCTTCTTCATCGCGCGCGCCGACTTCACGACCTGAGGCAGGAACATCTTCCCGGCCCCGAACAGATCGCCGACGATCTGCATGCCGGCCATCAAGGGCCCCTCGATCACCTGCAGTGGGCGGTCGTACGCCTGTCGAGCTTCTTCGGTGTCGTCGACGATGAAGTCGACGATGCCGTGCACGAGGGCGTGGGCGAGCCGCTCCTCGACCGAGCCCTCGCGCCAGGTGAGGTCGTCTTCGCGCTCGAGGCCACCCCCCTTCACCGAGTCGGCGAACGTGACCATGCGCTCGGTCGCGTCCTCGCGGCGGTTGAAGATGATGTCCTCGACGTGCTCGAGCAGATCCTTCGGGATGTCCTCGTACACCTCGAGCTGGCCCGCGTTCACGATCGCCATGTCGAGCCCGGCCGCGATCGCGTGATACAGGAACGCCGAGTGGATCGCGCGGCGCACCGGCTCGTTCCCGCGGAACGAGAAGCTCAGGTTCGACACGCCGCCGGAGACGCGCACGTCGGGATGCGCGCGCTTGATCTCGCGGGTCGCCTCGATGAACGCCTTCGCGTACTCGTCGTGCTCCTCGAGCCCCGTGGCGATCGCGAGGATGTTGGGGTCGATGATGATGTCGGTCGGCTCGTAGCCGGCTTCCTCGACCAGCAGACGGATCGAGCGGTCGGCGATCTCGACCTTCCGCGGGACCGTGCCGGCCTGACCCTGCTCGTCGAAGCACATCACGACGACCGCCGCGCCGTACGTCTTGATCGTGCGAGCCTTCTCGAGGAAGTCGGCCTCGCCTTCCTTCAGGCTGATCGAGTTCACGACGCCCTTGCCCTGCACGCATTTGAGCCCTGCGAGGATCGTCTCCCAGCGGCTCGAGTCGATCATCACCGGCACGCGGGCGATCTCGGGCTCGACCGCGATCATGTTCAGGAGCCGGGTCATGGCCGCCTCGCCGTCCAGCAGGTCGGCGTCCATGTTGACGTCGAGCATGTTCGCGCCCGAGCGCACCTGGTCGAGCGCGACCTCGACGGCGGCCTCGTAGTCGCCCGACTCGATCAGGCGCCGGAACTTCGCCGAGCCGGTCACGTTCTGGCGCTCGCCGACCATCACGAACCCCGTGTCACTGTGGATCGCGAACGGCTCGAGCCCGCTGTAGGTGGGCACGCGGTCGTCGAAGGACGGAACCTCGCGCGGCGAGAGGTCGCGGACGGCCCGCGCGATCGCCAGCGTGTGATCCGGCGTGGTGCCGCAGCAGCCGCCGACGACGTTCACGAGGCCGGCGTCGGCGAACTCACGCAGCAGTTCGCTCGTGACCTCCGGCGTCTCGTCGTACCCACCGAACGGATTGGGCAGCCCGGCGTTCGGGTAGCAGGCGACCGGACGGTCGGCGATGCGGGCGAACGCCTCGACGTAGGGACGCATCTCGGCGGCACCGAGCGAGCAGTTGATGCCCACGATCGCGGGATCGGCATGCTCGATCGAGGTCCAGAATGCCTCGACGGTCTGGCCGGAGAGCGTGCGGCCGCTGCGATCCACGATCGTGACGCTGATCCACAGCGGAAGATCGGGGGCAGCCTCCTTGGCCGCCGCGACCGCCGCCTTCGCGTTCAGCGTGTCGAAGATCGTCTCGATCAGCAGCATGTCGACGCCGGCCTCTCGAAGCGCCCGCATCTGTTCGGCGTACGCCCCCACGACCTCGTCGAACGACACCGCGCGGAACCCCGGATCGTCGACCTTCGGCGAGAGCGAGAGCGTCACGTTCAGGGGCCCGACCGACCCCGCGACGAAGCGCTCGGGGCCGGCTCGATCGGCCGCCTCCCTCGCCAGGCGGGCGCCCGCGAGGTTCATGTCGACGACCGCGTCCTCGAGGCCGTAGTCACGCTGGCCGAACGAGGTCGCGGTGAACGTGTTCGTCGTGGCGATATCGGCGCCCGCGCTGAAGTAGGCGTCGTGGACCTCGGCGACCACCTGCGGTTGCGTGATGTTCAGCAGGTCGGGGTCGCCCAGCACGTCGTGGTCGTGGTCGGCGAACCGCTCGCCGCGGAACTGGTCCTCGGTGAGGCCCCGGCCCTGCAGCAGCACGCCCCACGCGCCGTCGAGCACGACGATCCGGCTGCTGAGCAGTGCCTCGAGACGAGCCCGGGTGTCCATGCGCTTCACCCTAGCGGCGGCCTTCGGCACCGGCCACAACGCGGACGGCACCGGCGCCGTTTGGCCTCGTGCCGCAGCCTCGGGGTAGGCTGCCGACCATGAGCCAGAGCTTCCCGGACCTGTGGCGACGCGAGTCGGCGCCTCGTCCGCCGGCCCGCCGACCCGAGCAGACGCTCACGCGCACGAGACGCCAGACCGCCACCGCGCTCGCCGGGGTGCCCCTGTTCGCGGGCTTCTCGAAGAAGCACCTCCAACGGCTGGCCGCCGACACCGACGAGCTGACCTACGCGCGGGGCGAGGCCGTGGTGCGAGAGGGCGAGCTCGGCGAGACCCTGTTCGTGGTGCTCGAGGGCGAGGCCAAGGTGGTGCGGGGGAAGCGGAAGGTGGGCACGGTGCTGCCGGGAGACTTCTTCGGCGAGCTCGCCGCGATCGACGCGCAGCCGCGGAGCGCCTCGGTGATCGCGGTCACGCCGCTTCGCGTGCTGAGGTTGTTCCGGCGTCACCTGCTGGGGTTGCTCGAGGACGAGCCCCAGGTCACGCTGAAGCTCCTCGACGGTATCGTCCGCAGGATCCGCCAGGTCGAGCGCTCGGCCTGAGCTCCCCCAACCCGGCCGTCGTCAGCCGGTACTGAGATCGGTCGCGTCGAGGAGCGCATCGATCTCCGCGAGCGTCGATGCGTCGAGCACGAGGTCGCCCGCCGCCGCGTTCGCGCGCACGTGATCGGCGTTCCTGCTGCCGGCGATCGCACTCGTCACCCCGGGCTGGTGCACGTTCCACGCCAGCGCAAGCTGGGGGAGCGTCGCGTCGACCCGTTCGGCGATCGGGCGGAGCCGCGCCACGAGATCGAGCGCCCTCGGGAGGACGTCGAGATCGAACAGATCGACCTCGTCGGGATCGTCGGGCTCGCCTTCCTGGCCACGCCAGTCACCCTCCGGGAACGTCGTCGTCGCCGTGATCGCGCCCGTCAGCAGCCCGAAGGCGAGGGGGCCATAGCTCACGACCCCCGTTCCGTGCTCGCCGCACCATGCGATGAGGTCGGCCTGGTCGCGACGGAGCATCGAGAACTCGGGCTGCAGCGAATCGACGTGACGGACCGCCTCGCAGCGCTCGATCAGCTCGCGGCCGAAATTCGAGACGCCGATCCACCGGACCTTCCCGGCGGCGTGCAGCGCGGCCATCGCGCCCCACGATTCCTCGACCGGCACGCCGTCATCGGGCCAGTGCAGCTGGTACAGATCGATCTCGTCGAGTCCGAGCCGACGCAGGGTGGCGTCGCACGCAGCGCCGATCTGCTCGGGCCGGAACCCTGAGCCCTCGGGCGACGGGGCGACCTTCGACGCGACGGTCACCTCGTCGCGGCGCCCGGCGATCGCGCGCCCGACCAAGGACTCCGAGAATCCGTCGCCGTACACCTCCGCGGTGTCGATCCAGGTGATGCCGGCGTCGAGGGCCGCCCGCATCGCGCCGACCACGGCGGCGTCTGACTCGTTGGGGCCCCATGCCGTGCCGCCCGCCTCCCACGCGCCGTAGCCCACCACCGACAGCTCCGGTCCCTGCGATCCCAGCCGATGTGTCCTCATGGTGTGAATCTACCGGGAGCGCGCCGTCGCGAGCGCGGCGCCGCAGTACGCTAGTGATCGAAGGTCCCTCGACGATCCAGCCCGCAGTGGAAGGAGCAGCGGTCTCCACAGCCGCGCACGCATGATCAAGACCGTCGAAGAGAAGGAACGCGTCGTCGTTCGGTTCGCCGGCGATTCGGGTGACGGCATGCAGCTCACGGGTGACCGTTTCACCTCCGCCACCGCGGTGCTCGGCAACGACCTCGCGACGCTGCCCGACTTCCCGGCCGAGATCAGAGCGCCGGCCGGCACCGTGCACGGCGTCTCCGCGTTCCAGATCCAATTCGCGTCGAGCGACATCACCACCCCCGGCGACCACGCCGACGTGCTCGTGGCGATGAATCCCGCCGCGCTCAAGGCCGACCTGTCGAAGGTGGACGCCGGCGGCATCGTGATCGTGAACGAGGACGCCTTCACGCAACGCAACGTCGAGAAGGCCGGGTACGCCGCCGACCCCACGACCGACGGCTCCCTCGAGGGCTACCAGCTCTACAAGGTGCCGATGACGTCGATCACGGTGCGGGCGACCGAGGGCGTCGGCATCGGGAAGAAGGAAGCCGAGCGTGCGAAGAACATGTTCGCCCTCGGACTCGTCTCATGGATGTTCGGCCGGCCGACCGAGACGACGCTCGACTGGCTCGAGCGCAAGTTCGGCGGCAAACAGGAGATCTACGACGCGAACGTCGCGGCGTTCAAGGCCGGGTACAACTTCGGCGAGACCACGGAGCTGTTCGCCCATTCGTACAAGATCGCCGCTGCGCCCGTCGACCCGGGTACCTACCGCAACGTCGCCGGCTCGACCGCCCTCTCGTGGGGACTGATCGCGGCGTCGCAGCGGAGCGGTCTGACGTTGTTCTACGCGAGCTACCCGATCACGCCGGCGTCCGAGCTGCTGCACGAGCTGTCGCGGCACAAGAACTTCGGCGTCATCACGCTTCAGGCCGAGGACGAGATCGCGGCCGCCAACGTGGCGCTCGGCGCGGCGTTCGCCGGCGATCTCGCGGTGACCGGCACGAGCGGACCCGGCATGGACCTGAAGGCCGAGACGCTTGGCCTCGCGGTGATCATGGAGCTGCCTATGGTGATCGTCGACGTGCAGCGGGGCGGCCCCTCGACCGGCCTCCCCACGAAGACGGAGCAGGGCGACCTGCTGCTCGCGATGTTCGGTCGCCACGGCGAGAGCCCCATGCCGATCGTCGCGCCGTCGTCGCCGTCCGACTGCTTCGCGGTCGCCCTGGAAGCCGCGCGCATCGCCGTGCGCTACCGGACGCCGGTCATCGTGCTCTCCGACACGTTCCTGTCGAACTCCTCCGAACCGTGGCGCGTCCCCGACGTCGCCGACCTGCCCGAGATCGATCCGAACTTCGCGGTGCCTGACGGCGAAGGGTTCCTGCCCTACGCCCGTGACGAGAAGCTGGCCAGGCCGTGGGCCGTGCCCGGCACGCCCGGGCTCGTACACCGTGTCGGCGGTCTCGAGAGGGAGGACGGCACGGGCAACATCAGCTACGACCCTGAGAACCACGAGCGCATGACCCACCTGCGCCAGGCCAAGGTCGACGGCATCGCCGACGACATCCCGCCGCTCGAGGTCGATGACCCGTCGGGCGAGGCCGACCTGCTCGTGCTCGGATGGGGTTCGTCTCTCGGCACGATCCGCGCCGCGGCGACCCGCGTCCGCGATGCCGGGGGCAAGGTCGCGACCGCACACCTGCGTCACCTCAACCCGTTCCCGGCGAACACCGGCGACGTCGTGAAGGCTTACCGCACGGTGCTGATCCCGGAGATGAACATGGGGCAGCTCGCGATGTTGATCAGGGCGAGGTTCCTCATCGATGCGAGGAGCTTCACCAAGGTGCAGGGCCTCCCGATCTTCGCGGAGGACCTCGAAGAGGAGATCCGGCGGGTGCTTAATGACTGACGTGGTCGACACGCTCATGAAGAAGGACTTCACCTCCGACCAGGAGGTGCGCTGGTGCCCGGGGTGCGGAGACTACGCGATCCTCTCGGCCGTGCAGGGATTCATGCCCGAGCTGGGCATCGAGCCGCACAAGACCGTGTTCGTGAGCGGCATCGGGTGCAGCGGGCGGTTCACGTACTACATGGACACGTACGGCGTGCACGGCATCCACGGCCGCGCTCCGGCGATCGCCACGGGCATCGCCACCGCGAACCCCGACCTCAGCGTCTGGGTCGTGACCGGCGACGGCGACGGCCTGTCGATCGGAGGCAACCACCTGATCCACGCGCTGCGGCGCAACGTGAACATCAAGATCCTGATGTTCAACAACCAGATCTACGGCCTCACGAAGGGGCAGTACTCGCCGACGAGCGAGGAGGGGAAGGTCACGAAGTCGACTCCGTTCGGCTCGGTCGATCACCCGTTCAACCCGATCGCCGTCGCGCTCGGCGCCGAGGGCACGTTCGTCGCCCGAACGATCGACAACGACCGCCAGCACCTGACCGAGGTGCTCCGGCAGGCGGCCGCCCACCGCGGCACCGCGTTCGTCGAGATCTACCAGAACTGCAACGTCTTCAACGACGGCGCGTTCGACCTGCTGCGCGAGAAGTCCGAGGGCGTGCACCACCAGATCCGGCTGGCCGACGGCGAACCGATCATCTTCGACGAGGGCACGAAGTGCGTGATCGTGGGCGACAACGGACGCCTGCAGGTCAAGCAGACCGCCGAGGTCGACCCCGATCGCATCGTCGTGCACCAGGCCGGCGGCCGGCCGTCGCTGCCGTTCGGGCTCGCACACCTCTCGCTCGGTCCGCACGAGGCCACGTGCTTCGGGGTCTTCCGCAACTTCGACCGACCGGTGTACGGCGAGGCGATGCACGCCCAGCTCGTGAGCGCCGAGGAGCGTCTCGGCAAGGGCGATCTCGGCTCCCTGCTCCACGGCGGCGACACCTGGACCGTCGGCTAGCGCCGACCCGCGCGAGGGGTCCGATGTCGGGCCCGTCCGCAGGTCATCGCGTCGGCCTGGCGCGGAAGCGAGCGAGCGCGTCTTCGGTGCGGGCCGCAACGTCGCGGAGCTCCTGCACCAAGCCCGGCAACACGTCGAGGATGGCCTCGACGTCGGCCTCGGTGCTGCTCGGCCCGAGTCCAACGCGGAAGCTGCTCGCGCCCGGCCGTCCGATGCGTTCGAGCACCGGTGAGGCGTCGCCGGGCTGACCGGAGCACAGGGATCCGGAGGCGACGTGGAACCCCCGGTCGTCGAGGGCCATCATCAGCGTCGGCGCGTCGACGTCGTCCACGCTGAAGCAGACGAGGTGCGGCGTGCGATGGGTGGGGTGGCCGTGCACGGTCGCACCCGCCACGGTCTCGGCGATGCGTTCGCGGAGCTTGGCCGTCAGGGCCCACTGTCGGGCCGCCGTATCGCCCATCGTGTCGAGCGACGCCTGCAGGGCCGCCGCCATCGCGACGATACCCGGCGTGTTCTCCATGCCCGACCGTCGCTTGCGCTCGCGGTCGTCGCCGCACGGATACGCGGTGAGTCCCACGCCGCGACGGACGTAGAGCGCGCCGACCCCCGGTGGACCCCCGAACTTGTGGGCGGAGCACGACAACAGGTCGACCCCGAGCGCCTCGGCGTCGACGGGCAGGCGGCCGACGGTCTGACAGGCGTCGGTGTGGAACCTGACCTTCGCTTCCCGCGCGAGCCTCGAGGCCTCCGCGACCTGCTGCATCGTGCCGAGCTCGTGGTTCGCGTGCTGGACGCTCGCGAGCAGCGTGCCCGGCACCTTGATCTCGGCCGCGTAGCGATCGAGGTCGATGCGACCGTATTGATCGACCGGGATCTCCGCGACCTCGAATCCGTCGCTCTGCAGGGCGTGTCCCACGCCGCCCACCGCGGGGTGCTCGACGGCGCTCACGACGAGACGGGTGCCGAGTTCCCGCACGGCCCGCACCCCTCCCCAGATCGCGAGCGCCACGGACTCCGTACCGCCCGAGGTGAACACGATCTCGTCGGGCTGGGCCCCGAGCGATGACGCGACGGTCTCACGGGCATCCTCGAGCAGGCCTCGCGCGCGTCGTCCGGGAGCGTGGATCAGCAGCGGATCGCCGAAGGCATCGAGCGCCTCGACGAATGCGGCTCGCGCCTCCGGAAGCAGCGGGGTCGCCGAAGCCCCGTCGAGGTAGATGTCCGCGGTCATCTCGTGTCAACTCGGAACGCGACCGCCGTCGGGTTCCTTCCCGAATCGCGACGCGTCCTCGGGGCTCGCCCGGCCGACTCAGGGGATCGCAGGTTCCGTGTCCTTCAGGAACGCGCTCCAGTACAGGACGCCGGCGATGATGCCGCCGGCGATGGGCCCGACGATCCAGACGTACCAGTCGGCCCAGTCCGTCGTGGCGAGGGCGGGCCCGAACCACCGGGCGGGGTTCATCGC
>DASSCU010000042.1 GCA_035697485.1 Actinomycetota bacterium | reverse complement strand
CCCGACTGCCGCGAGCCGTTCCCGCTGCGTCCGTTGCCGCCGAACGGCAGGTGCGCCTCGGCGCCCGAGGTCGAGTTGTTCACGCTCACCATGCCCGCCGAGATGCGTTCGCGGAAGCGGAAGACGCTCAGCGGGTCGCTCGTGTAGATGCTGCTCGACAGGCCGTAGCCGTGCCCGTTCGCGAGCGCGATCGCCTCGTCGAACGTCTCGAACGTCGCGACGCCGACGAGCGGGCCGAACGTCTCGGTCGAGGCGAGGTCGTCGTCGTGCCGCACGCCGTCGACGATCGTGGGGTGGTAGAAGAGCCCCGCCTCGGGATCGCCGACGAATCCCTCCCGGGGGTTCGCATCCGTGATGCGTCCTGTGCCCGTCGAGCCGAGCACGGTGTGATGAGGCTGCACGAGCTCGAGCCAGGTCTCGAACCGATCGCAGAATCGAGAGGAGATCATCGGTCCGTAGAGCACGTCGGCCGTGGGGTCCCCGATCGGCGCTTGGGCCGTCGCCTTCGAGAACCGGTTGAGGAAGTCGTCGTGCACGTCGGCGTGCACGATCACGGTGCCGAGCGAGGTGCACCGCTGCCCCGCGGTTCCGAAGCCGCTGAACAGGGCCCCCTCGACGGCGAGGTCGAGGTCGGCGTCGGGCATCACCAGGAGCGGGTTCTTGCCTCCCAGCTCGAGACAGGGGGTCTGCAGGTGACGACCGGCGAGCTCGCCGATGCGGCGCCCGATCTCGGTCGAGCCGGTGAAGCCGATCTTGTCGACGAGCCCCTCGTCCAGCGTCTGCTCGAGCCCGGCGAACGTGGAGGTTCCGTCGGCGAGCACCATCGAGAAGACCCCGGCGGGCACGCCCGCGTGCAGCAGGAGTTGCGAGAACGCCTCGGCGGTCGCCGGCGTGTACTCGGCCGGCTTCCAGACGACCGCGTTCCCGCAGACGAGCGCCGGCACGATGTACCAGCTCGGCACCGCGACCGGGAAGTTGCCCGCCGTCACGATCGTCGCCACCCCCACCGGCACCCTGAAGGTGAACAGCTGCTTGTCGGGCATCTCGCTCGGCACGGTCTGGCCGTAGAGTCGGCGCCCTTCCGAGAGGAAGAAGTTGCAGGTGTCGACGACCTCCTGCACCTCGCCGTGCGATTCCCGGATCGGCTTGCCGATCTCCCGGGTGATCAGCCGTGCGAGCGCGTCGGCGTTGTCCTCGACGAGTCGCCCGAACTGCTGCACGACGCGGCCGCGGATCGGGGCGGGCGTGGCCCCCCAATCCGGCTGCGCGGCCCGCGCCAGCCGGTTCGCGTCGAGGAGCGTCGCGGCGTCGCCCAGGGCCGCGACGCCCAGCGTCTCCTCGAGTCGCGCCGGGTTCGAGACCGTGAGGGAACCGCCGGGGGCGCCGTCGGCGGGCGCGCCACCCACGAGGGATCGGATCGTCCGCATGCGGCGATGCTACGACGCGCGGTCAACCCGGGCGCGAGCGGGCGCAGGCCCGGCCGCTACGGCGTCAGGTCGGCGCAGAGCACCTCGATCTGCGCCGAGACCGTCGTCACCGACGACGGGAACAGCGTGAACGTGAACACCAGGTCCCACGGCCGGTTGGGCGGGCTCGTCACCGCGGCGCGTTCGTGCAACAACTGGCCCTGCGCGTAGAACGTCTCCGAGCCGAGCGGTCCCATCGCCCGGTCGTTCAGGTCGCATGAGAGGCCGACCTGCCTCGTCGTCGGTGAGCCCGTGGGGCTGTTGTACGTGAGGAAGCCCGTCCGCGTGTAGAAGCGGAGCGATCCACCCGTTCCCGGATCACCCTTCGGCCCCTGCTCGCCCTGCGGACCCTGCTCACCCTGGATGCCCTGCTCGCCCTGTGGCCCCTGCTCCCCCTTGGGTCCGCGCTCGCCTTGGATGCCCTGCTCGCCCTCGGGCCCCTGAAGGCCCCGCTCGCCCTGGATGCCCTGGTCGCCCTGCAGCCCTTGCTCGCCCTGCGGACCCTGCTCTCCCGCAGGACCGGCCGGGCCGGTCTCGTTCCACTGCACCAGCACGCTCTCGCCCGAGCAGCTCGGGGCATGGTTCACCGAGATGCTCCCCGGGATCACCTTGTCGTTCTTCGCGCAGGCGAAGAAGACGTCGTCGCCTTCGGAGCCGGCGAGCGCGAAGCCTCCGGCCAGCGATGTGACCGCGATCGCCGATGAGGCGAGGGTGATGGCGATGATCCTTCGGATGGACACGGAACCCTCCCGGGGGATGTGATCGTGTGGTCTTCCCACGAAGCATCGGCAGCGGGGGGTTCGCTCCTGCATCGACCTCTGGTGCCGAGTGACGCGATGCCCGGCCTACGACCTCGGTTCAGGTGCGGGTCCATCCGCAGACCACCGTTACCCTGGGCTCATCGTGGACCAGACACCGCTCGACGTTGTGGGGGTCTTGGCCGAGGCGGGATGCGTCGCCGCTCCCGAGGAAGCCGATGAGCTCATCCGCGCGGCCGAAGGCGATCGTGAGGTGCTCGACGACCTCGTGTCCCGTCGCAGCATGGGCGAGCCGCTCGCCTGGCTGACCGGCGCGACCACGTTCTGCGGGCTCCGGCTGGCCGTGACGCCGGGCGTCTACGTGCCCCGGCCCCAGACCGAGCCGCTGGCGCGGCGAGCTGCCTCTTTCCTGCCGCCGAAGGGGGCGGCCGTCGACCTCTGCACGGGTGCCGGCGCGATCGCGGCCGTGCTGTCGGCAGCCGTCCCGAGCGCGCACGTCGTCGCGACCGACCTCGATGTCGACGCGGTTCGATGTGCCAGGCGCAACGGCGTCGAGGCGTTCGAGGGCTTCCTCGACGATCCGCTGCCGAGGGAGCTCGAACGTACGGTCGACGTGATGACCGCCGTGGCGCCGTACGTGCCGACCGACTCGATCCGTCTGCTCCCGCCCGACGTCCAGGCGTTCGAGCCTCGGCTCGCGCTCGACGGGGGCGCCGAGGGCACCGACCTGCTCGTCGCGGTCGTTCGTCGGAGCACGCGGTGGTTGCGGCCCGGGGGGGGCCTCTGCCTCGAGCTCGGTGGCGATCAGGCCGACCCGATCGGACGATCGCTGCTCGACGCCGGGTTCGGGGAGCTCGACGTCATGGTCGACGACGACGGTGACACCCGAGCGATCTGCGCCCGACTCGGGAGGTCGTCGCCGCGACGGGAGCCGAAGCCTCAGTCCCAGAGATCGATCTGCGGAAAGCCGGCGGTCCCGAGGATCTCGTTCAGCTCGCCGCAGTGGTAAACGTCGTGCGCGAAGACCCGCTGCAGGACCCAACCGCGATCGTGGACCCGCTCCTCGGTGCCCCATCGGCGATGGATCATCTCGTCGAGCATGTCGAGCGTCCATCGATCCAGGCAGCGCTCGACGATGCTGAACGATGAGTCCAGCGCCCCGACGAGCGCCTCGGCGTCGAGCGGGTGGTCGAGATCGTCGTCGCCCGGGCAGTCGAAGGCGGCGTTCGTGAACGGCGTCGTCTCGGCGCCGGGCTCGCCGGCGAAGTCGCAGAGCCAGAACACCCGCTGGCAGGCCGTATGCCCGACGGTCGCCCAGATCGGCCATCGGTCGGGCGACGGTCTCGTCGCCAGCTGCTCCTCGGTCATCGCAGCGACGACGTCGCGCAGGCGCCGGTCGTACTCGGGCCACATGCGGTACGCAGCCCGGATCGTCAGGTCGCTCATGCGCCCACCGTACCCGGCCCTCGTCGCTCCCCGCTTGGGGGATAGGAGATAGGGCACGGCCAAACGCGTGGTGCTGGCCGTCCATCACACCGGGGCACGGGGTCGAGGTCACCGGGTTGACCGACGCCCGCCAGCACCACGAGTGCTTGTCGCCTCTCACGCGAAGGACCACGGTGCCGACCAGCCGTGGGTGTACCTCGACGCCCGCGCCGTCCGGAAGGCCATCATGGACACCCGCCGTGACGCCGCCGCCCCTCTGCCCCTCCTCGCCCACCCCGACAACGGCGGCTGCTACGGCTGCGGTGTCAGCGCCATCGACCGAGTGGGGCGACTACTCCACGTCGCGGCAGCACATCGAGTTGTGCGCCGACTGCGGCCCCCTGTGGGAGAGGACCAGCACCCCCAACGTGGGATTCCGCAACCGCCTGTGCGCCGACCTGCTCGGCGTGCCCGCGGGGATGATGTTCATCCACGGTCGTGTGTCGTTGCCCCGGGCGCGACACTCTGGCCCGCACCGTCGACGTGGTTCTTGTCGACGGGTCGCCGATCGTTGCCGGTCGCACGGTGGCGTCCTGGCGGAACCGTGGCCGTCGTCGCGGCAGTAGCGACACATGAGGATGCCGTCGGGCTCCTGAAGCGCCCGCACACTTCGCATCGCGCGCTCACGGCACTGAGGGTAAGGAGCTGCCGTCGGACGCTGAGTCGCCGCGGGCTCGAGCCGTGTCGGTGAATGTGAGGGTGTCCGGCTCGCACCAGATCGGGCATCACGCGCTCGTCAACTGCGCCGCCTGTCGGTGGGGTGGCGGTGCGCCGGATCCGTCGCGATATACGGCGCGTCGTCCCTGGCGTTCAACGTGGCGTGCGTGTTCGATGCTGATTGCGGTGCGAGCTCATGCCCCACTGACGATCACCATTTCGTTGCCTTCGGGGTCGGCGACCCGCCAGCGATCCTCCGACTCGTCAAGGAGCCGGCCACCGGCTGCGACGGTCGTGGCGAGGCGCGTCTGCGCGAGGTCCGACGGCA
>DASSCU010000041.1 GCA_035697485.1 Actinomycetota bacterium | reverse complement strand
CAGGCTGGAGGATCACGGGAGACCCATGGACAAGATCGGACCCAAACACCGCACCTGTCGTCGCGTGGGCGAGCCGCTCTGCGGGCGACCCAACTGCCCGTCGAACAAGCGTCCGTACCCACCCGGCCAGCACGGCCGCGGTCGCAAGCGCATCTCCGAGTACCAGACGCGGCTCGTCGAGAAGCAGAAGCTCCGCGCGATCTATGGCGTGAGTGAGAGCCAGATGCGCCGCTACTACGACGAGGCCACCGCGAGCCGTGGCGTCACGGGCGAGGAACTGATCCGCCGCCTCGAGACCCGCCTCGACACCGTCGTGCTGCGCCTGGGCTTCGCGCTGACCACACGCCAAGCTCGCCAGCTCGTCTCGCACGGCCACGTGCTGGTCGACGGGAAGCGCGTCGACGTGCCGAGTGCCCGCGTGAAGCCCGAGCAGACGATCGAGATCTCGGGCAAGGCGAAGAACTTCGTCTCGGTGCGCGAGGCCGCGGAGATCACGACCGACCCCCCGCCGTACCTCTACCGCAACAAGGAGCAGCTGCAGGGGACGCTCTCGCGGCAACCCGAGCGCGACGAGGTCCCGCTGCCGGTCGCCGTGGAAGAGCGCCTCATCGTCGAGTACTACTCGTAGCCCGACATCGACCCCCTGCGCTCGAACCCGGCCGCGCTGCCCTCGAACCCGGCTGCACCCCCCCGCCTCCTTCTGCGAGGATGACCCCGCGGGCGCCTGCCCGCGATGAGCGAAGGGGTGCAACCGATGCAGCTGGGCATGGTGGGACTCGGTCGTATGGGCGCCAACCTGTCGCGGCGCCTGATGCGAGCCGGCCACGAGGTCGTCGTCTACGACGTGAGCGCCGATGCGGTGGCGCGGCTCGGAGGTGAGGGCGCGACCGCCTCGGCGTCACTGGAGGACCTCGTCGCGAAGCTCACGCCGCCGCGGGCGGCCTGGATCATGGTGCCGGCGGCGTTCGCCGGGTCGACCGCCACGCAGCTCTCCGACCTGATGGACGCGGGCGACATCGTGATCGACGGCGGGAACACGTACTACCGCGACGACATCGAGCGGGCGAAGGCGTTCGAGCCGCGGGGCATGCACTACGTCGACGTCGGCACGAGCGGCGGGGTCTTCGGGCTCGATCGCGGGTTCTGCATGATGATCGGCGGCGAGCCCGACGTCGTGGCGCACCTCGACCCGGTCTTCGCGGCGCTCGCTCCAGGAGTCGCCGCGGCGCCGCGCACGCCGGGGCGCGAGTCGTCGAGCCGACCCAGCACCGCCGAGGCCGGCTACCTGCACTGTGGCCCGGCGGGGGCTGGCCACTTCGTGAAGATGGTGCACAACGGCATCGAGTACGGCCTCATGGCCGCCTACGCGGAGGGCCTGAACGTGCTGCGACACGCGAACGTCGGGAACGAGGAGCGCGAGGCCGATGCCGAGACCACCCCGCTGCGCGAGCCCGAGTTCTACCGTTACGACATCGACACGACCGAGGTCGCCGAGGTGTGGCGACGGGGAAGCGTGATCGGATCGTGGCTGCTCGACCTCACGGCAGCGGCTCTGCTCGCCGACCCCGACCTCGAGGGCTTCCGTGGGCGCGTCAGCGACTCCGGCGAGGGGCGGTGGACACTCCTCGCCGCGGTCGACGAGGGCGTGCCTGCGCATGTGCTCTCGGCGGCCCTCTTCGACCGCTTCGAGTCGCGGGGCGAGGCTGAGTTCGCGAACCGGGTGCTCTCGGCGATGCGCAAGGAGTTCGGCGGGCACGACGAGAAGGCGTCGGGGTGAAGATCGCCGACACGCCTGAGTGGGCGGCCCTCGCCGCCCACGCCGACGTAATGCGGGCGGCGCACCTGCGTGGGTTGTTCGCCGACGATCCTCACCGGGCGGAGCGGCTGTCGGCCGAGGCCGGCGACCTCTTCCTCGACTACTCC
This sequence comes from Actinomycetota bacterium, assembly GCA_035697485.1. Taxonomy (NCBI): domain Bacteria; kingdom Bacillati; phylum Actinomycetota; species Actinomycetota bacterium. Next base: position 13,426 of record DASSCU010000041.1, on the reverse strand, counting down.
AAGCACCTCGTGACCGACGAGACGATCGAGCTCCTGCTGGCGCTCGCCGGGCGTGCGGGCCTGCTCGAGCGCATCGACGCGATGTTCGCCGGCGAGCGGATCAACGTCACCGAGGATCGCGCGGTGCTGCACGTCGCCCTCCGTGCCCCGCGAGAGGCCAGGATCGAGGTCGACGGCTGCGACGTGGTGTCCGACGTACACGAGGTGCTGGATCGCATGGGTGCGTTCGCCGAGCGCGTGCGATCCGGCGACTGGAAGGGCTTCACGGGCGAACGGATCCGCGCTGTGGTGAACATCGGCATCGGCGGCAGCGACCTCGGTCCCAAGATGGCGGTTGAGGCGCTGCGCGACGACACCGACCGCTCGATGACCTACCGCTTCGTCTCCAACGTCGACGGCGCCGACATCGCCGAGGCCACGCGAGACCTCGACCCGGCGACGACGCTGTTCATCGTCTCGTCGAAGACGTTCGGAACGATCGAGACGCTCACGAACGCGGGCAGCGCTCGTGACTGGCTGGTCGCCGGGCTCGGCGACGACCAGGCTGTCGAGCGCCACTTCGTTGCGGTCTCGACCGCAGAGATGAAGGTGAAGGACTTCGGCATCGACCCCACGAACATGTTCGGGTTCTGGGACTGGGTCGGCGGCCGGTACTCGATGGACTCCGCGATCGGCCTCTCGCTGATGATCGCGATCGGTCCCGACGCGTTCCGCGAGATGCTCGAAGGGTTCTACGAGATCGACGAGCACTTCAGATCGATGCCGTTCGAGCGGAACGTGCCGGTGCTGATGGGTCTGCTCGGGATCTGGTACGCGACGTTCATGCGTGCGCAGACGAAGGCGATCCTGCCGTACAGCCACCACCTGTCGGCGTTCGCCGACTACCTGCAGCAGCTCGAGATGGAATCGAACGGCAAGTCGGTCGACCTCGACGGCGACCCGGTCACCTACGACACCGGCGAGATCGTGTGGGGCACGCCCGGCACGAACGGCCAGCACGCGTACTACCAGCTCCTGCACCAAGGCACGCGGCTCGTCCCCGCGGACTTCATCGGCTTCGCGCGGCCGACCGACCCCGTGCCCGGCCACCACGACCTGCTGATGGCGAACTTCATCGCGCAGACGGAGGCGCTCGCGTTCGGCAAGACGCGCGAGCAGGTCGAAGCCGAGGGCGTGCCCGGCCACCAGGTGTCGGCGCGCACGTTCGCCGGGAACCACCCCACGTCGACGATCCTCGCGCCGGCGCTCACCCCACGGACGCTCGGCCAGCTGATCGCGACCTACGAGCACGAGGTCTTCACGAAGGGCACGATCTGGCACGTCGACTCCTTCGATCAGTGGGGCGTGGAGCTCGGGAAGTCGCTGGCGCTGAAGGTGCTACCCGAGCTCCGTGCCGAGGGGGACCCTGCCCTGGGATCGCACGACCCCTCGACGCTCGGCCTGATCGGTCGCTACCGTCGGCTCCGCGAACGAGAGGAGGACTGACCATGGCGCTGCGACCACCGAACCCCCAGGCGGTCGTCCTCTTCGGCGCGAGCGGCGACCTCGCGAAGAAGAAGGTCATCCCGGCCCTGTACAACCTGGCCGTCGCGGGTCTGCTCCCCGAACGGCACTGCGTGATCGGTTTCGCGATGGACGCCTGGGACGACGAGACGTTCCGGCAACACGCCCGGGAGTCGGTCGAAACCTACTCGCGCACGCCGCTCGACGAGGATGTCTGGAAGCGATTCGCCGACTCGCTCTCGTTCATCTCCGGCACCTTCGACGATGAGCCCGCGATGGGTCGTCTGAAGCAGGCGCTGGAGCACGCCGACCGCGACCTCGGCGCGCAGGACGGCCGCCTGTTCTACCTCGCCGTGCCGCCGTCGACGTTCCCGACGATCGTGAAGAGTCTCGCGTCGATCGGGGCGAACACCGCGAACTCGCGCATCGTGGTGGAGAAGCCGTTCGGGCACTCCCTCGACTCCGCAAAGGCGCTCTCGGCCGAGATCCACACGGCCTTCGACGAGCACCAGCTGTTCCGCATCGATCACTATCTCGGGAAGGAGACGGTGCAGAACCTCGTGGTGTTCCGTTTCGCGAACTCGATCTGGGAGCGCGTGTGGAACCGCGACGCCGTCGACCACGTGCAGATCACGGTGGCCGAGTCGATCGGCGTCGAAGGGCGGGCCGGCTACTACGAGCACGCGGGAGCGATCCGGGATCTGCTGCAGAACCACATGCTGCAGGTGATGGCCTTCCTCGCGATGGAACCGCCGCGCTCGCTCGAGGCCGAGGCGTTTCGCGACGAGAAGGTGAAGCTCCTGAAGGCCGTGCGGCCGATCGACCCCGGCGACGTCGTGCGCGGTCAGTACGACGGGTACCGCAAGGAGGAAGGCGTCGACCCGAAGAGCCAGACCGAGACCTTCGTCGCGGCGAAGCTCTGGATCGACAACTGGCGCTGGGACGGGGTGCCGTTCTTCCTGCGCCACGGCAAGAAGCTGCCGGAGCGCGACACCGAGATCGCGGTCTACCTGCGGCAGGCGCCCGACGTGCTGTTCCGCGAGCTCGAGATCGATCACATCCCGTCGAACCACCTCACGATCAGGGTGCAACCCGACGAGGGCATCTCGCTCGCGTTCCAGGTGAAGATCCCCGGGCCTGGGTACGAGCTGCAAACCGTGCGGATGGACTTCGACTACGACCGGTCGTTCATGCACGCGCTCGCCGAGGCTTACGAGCGGTTGCTGCACGACGCGATGACCGGCGACCATACGCTGTTCACCCGGGAGGACGGCGTCGAGCGGGCGTGGGAGATCGTGACCCCGATCCTCGAGCAGACGTCACCGCTCTTCTTCTACAAGCAGGGATCGTGGGGCCCGGCGCAGTCCGACGCGTTGATCGAGCCACACGACTGGCACCTGCGCTCCCGGCCGGCGGGGGTGCACCACACATGAGCAGCATCGGCGGCGCCACGGACACTGGATGGATCGACGTCTCCCTCCCGATCTCGCCAGGGCTGCTGACGTGGCCGGGGAACCCCTCCGTGGAGCTGCTCCCGAACCAGCGCATCGCCTCGGGCGACGGCGCGAACGTCAGCGAGCTGCACATCGGCACCCATTCCGGCACGCATGTCGATCCTCCGGTGCATTTCGTCGAGGGTGGCGCCGGCATCGACCGCGTGCCGCTCGACGTGTTGATCGGCCCCTGCTGGGTGGCCGACGCGACGGGCCGCGGTAGCGCGCTCGGTGCCGACGACCTCGACTCGCTCGACGTGCCGGCCGGCACCGAGCGCCTGCTGCTGCGCACCGACAACTCCGAGCTGTGGCGTTCGATGCCCGCGGAGTTCCCCGAGTCGTACGTGAGCCTCGGCGCCGACGGCGCCCGCTGGTGCGTGGACCGCGGATCGCGGCTGGTCGGCATCGACTTCCTCGGCATCGAGGCCCGGGGCTCCGAGGGGCATCCCACGCACGTGACCCTGCTCTCGAACGACGTCGTGATCCTCGAGGGCCTCGACCTCGGCGACGTCGAGCAGGGCGAGTACGACCTCGTCGTGATGCCATTGCGACTCGTCGACGGCGACGGCGGTCCGGCGCGCGCGGCGCTCCGGAGGCGCGAGCGGTGACCCAGCGACGGGTCGTGCTCTTCGACGTCGACGGCACGTTGATCGATACTGGCGGGGCCGGTGGGCGCAGCTGGTCCTACGCGTTCCGCGAGGCGTTCGGGGTCGACGGCGACATCCGCAGGTTCAGCGAGGTCGGCATGACCGACCCGGTGGTCGCCCGAGCGACGTTCGAGGGCACGATCGGGCGCGAGCCGACCACCGACGAGGTGATCCGGCTGATGATGCGCTACGTGCTCCGTCTGCCGGTCGAGGTCGACGAGTCGCCCGGATACCGCGTGATGCCCGGGGTGCACGACCTGCTCGAAGACCTCGTCGAAGCAGACACCCTCCTCGGACTCGTGACGGGGAACATCGAGGGCGCCGCGCACATCAAGATCTCTCGCGCCCGGCTGGGGCGCTTCTTCTTGTTCGGAGGGTACGGCAGCGACTCGTCGGTGCGCAGCGACCTCACGCGCGCAGCGATCGCTCGAGCCGAGGCGCTCTCGGGCCACGAGATCGACCCGGCCGAGGTGATCGTGGTCGGCGACACGCCGCGCGACATCGAGGCCGCGCACGGTGCGGGCACGATCGCCGTCGGCGTCGCGACCGGCGAGTACTCCGTCGACCAGCTGCGCGGTGCGGGCGCCGAGCACGTGGTGCGCTCGTTCGCCGACGGCGGTTTCCCGTCGGTCGACTGAGCCGCCGGCCGTCTACGGATCGGCCGGATCGACCGAGAGGTCGGCGAAGTTCGCGGACGTCTTGCCGAACTCCCACCAACCACGCACGTACGGCTTGAGCACCGCGAGGCTGCGGCCGTACACGAGCGGGATCACCGCGACGCGGTCGACGACGGCCATGCGATCGGCGTCGTGGAAGAGCGCCAGGCGCCCACGGTCGCTGCGTTCCTGACGCGCCCGCTCGATCAGCTCGTCGAACGGTGGATGGTCGAAGCCGCCCTCGTTCGTGCGGCTCTGGGAGTGGAACAAGAGCCGCAGGAAGTACTCGGGGTCGGCGTATCCCGGCAACCACCCCGTGAAGTAGATCGGCGACTGTTCCTTCGGCGCGGGCATCGTCGCGATCTCGTCGATCGACCACAGGCGCCGCTCGACCGTGAGCCCGAGCACCGATCGCCAGGCATCGAGCACCGGCTCGAGGATGGGGAGGTCGTCGTCGAGCGCGGCGACCGACACCCGGCCGTCGCGGCCGGAGCGGGCGAGGCACGCCAGGGCGGCTTCGGGATCGAAGCGCAGCGAGATGTCCGGCGTGTGTCCCTGCAGGGCCGGGGGCACGATGCCTCCCGTGGCCACGACCATGTTGGCCGGCATCGCGGAGGCGAGCGTGTCGCGATCGATCGCGTGCGCCAGTGCCCGCCGGAACTCGAGGTCCGCCCCGATCGGGCTCGTGTGGTCGAACGCCAGGTAACCGGACCAGCCCGCCTGACCGACCTTCGCGTCGGGCACGTGCCGCTCGACGAGGTCCGCGAGCCGCGGGGTGTACCGGGCGGCGATCATGTCCAGTTCACCGCGCTCGTAGGGCTCGAGCGCCTCCGTGATCCGCGAGAGCGTGTACACGACGCGCCGGACGTTGCCCGCGCGTGCGGTGCCCCCCGCCGGCCTGCGCTCGAGCACGAGCCGATCGGCGCCGCGCTCCGACACCCGGAACGCGCCCGAGACGACCTGCTTCCCGGGCTCGGCCCACGCGTCGCCCATCGCCTCGATCGCGTGCCGGGGCTGCGGCCCGCCGTCCGGGCGGTTCATCACGCTCATGAAGTAGGGAGCCGGTGCGGCGAGCCGAAACTCGACCGAGCGATCGTCGAGCGCCCGCACCCCGATCACCGACGGATCGGGCTCCGTGCCGAGGTAGTGCTCCTGGCCAGCTTCCAGCACGAAGTAGATCGCGACCGAGGAGCCGGGTGCCCGGGGGTCCAGCACCCGCTTGATCCCGAACTCCACGTCGTGCGCGGTGAGCGGCTCGCCGTCGGACCACGTGAGTCCCTCGCGCAGATGGAACACGTAGCGCAGACCGTCGTCGGCGATCTGCCAGCGCTCGGCGAGCGACGGCACGATCGTGCGCTCGGGCCACTGCTCGACGAGACGGTCGAACAGCTGCATGCAGAGCTGGATGTTCGGCCACGCGATCGCCGACCGCGGGTCGGGATCGTCGGGCAGGAAGCTCGTCGCCACCCGCAGATCGGCGTCGGGCGCGCGCTGCGACTCGGCCGGAGGTGTCCAGTGCTCGAACGCGCGCTGATACGTCTCGTTCGCCTCCGCGAACCGCAGCGACATGTGCAGTGCGAGCGCCAGCTTGAACAGCACGAGGGCGATCTCCTGCCGCTCTCCTCGCCCGTCCAGCAGGGGTAGCAGCTCCCGGTAGTAGGCGATCGCTTCGTCGAGCGCGTAGTCCTGGCGGGCACGGTCGCCCGCCACGGTCAGGTACCGGATCGCCTTGTCCTCGTCGCGGGCGCCGAGCCAGTGGTGGGCGAGCAACCCGGCCACCTCGGCTTCCCGGCCGGCGTGGTGCTGCTCCAGCCACGTGGCGGCCCTGCGATGGAGCCGGGATCGGTCGTCCGCGACGAGCGTGCGGTAGGCCGTCTCCTGGATCAGCGCATGCGTGAATCGATACTCGGGATCCGGCCAACGCCGCCCTTCGCGCACGAGGTCGACCCGCATCAGATCTCCGAGCGCGGCGCGGACGTCGTCTCCCGCGGCGACCGCCTGCAGCAGGGGCAGGCTGAAGGACCGCCCGACCACCGAGGCCGACACGACGGCCTCGTACGACGCGGGCGGCAGCCGATCGATCCGAGCGAGGATCACCTTCTCGACGGTGGGAGGCACCTGCAGGTCGACCGCGTGGTCGAACCGCCACCCGTCGCCCTCGGCGACGAGCGCGCCCGCGTCGACCATCGACCGGACCAGCTCCTCCAGGAAGAACGGGTTCCCCTCGGCCGGTTCCAGGATCTGGCGCTCAACCTCGGCCGGGAGCGTGCCCCGCCCCACGAGCGCCGCGAGCAGCTCGCGTCCGGCGTCGCCCGACAGCGCCTCGAGCGCCACCTCATGGAAGCGGTGCGGCAGCGTGCGGGCGACGTCCTCCTTCAGCCTCCACGCGCCGTGATCGCGCTCGGGGCGGAGCGTGCAGACGACGAGCAGGGCGCCGGTCTCGGTGTCGGCGATCAGCTCGTGCAGCAGCTGAAGCGAGGTCGCGTCGGCCCAGTGGAGGTCCTCGAGCGCGACGGCGACCGGGCCGTCCTCGGCCAGCCTGCGGAGCGTCGCGCGGACGACCTCGAACGTGCGGTACTGCAGCGCTTCCGGCGACAGCGCCTCGAGCCGCTCGGCCTCCCCGGGGGCGGGCGAGAGTCCGAGCAGGGCGGACAGGTACGGCACGATCTCGTCCGGGTGCAGGCCGGTGAGCCGGTCGACCTGGCGACGGAGCGCGACGCGCACGCGCAGCTCCGGCTCGTCGTCGCCGACCCCGAGCCACGATCGCAGCAGGTCGCGGAAGGGCCAGTACGGGATCGAGCCGCCGTAGCTCACGCATCGGCCCTCCAGCCAGAGCGAACGCCCGTGCTCGGGGGTCTCGGCCCCGAAGGCCCGGCGGAGCTCGTGGACCATCCGCGTCTTGCCGATGCCCGGCTCGCCGGTCACGAACACCACCCCGCCGGCGCCGGCAGCGACCCCCTCGACGGCCGTTCGCAGGCGCGCGAGCTCGAGATCGCGCCCGATCATGCGAGGCCCCGAACCTTGTTCGGTGCGGACGATGCTGCCGTCGGCCACGCCCTCCACGGTGAACGCGGTCACGGGCTCCGACTTCCCCTTCAGCTCGAACGCTCGGTCCGCGCTCCACGCGAACCGGTCGGCGACGACCTGCTGCGTCGCCTCACCGACGAGCACAGAACCTGGGTGGGCGTGCGACTGCAGGCGGGCGGCGACGTTCACCGCGTCGCCGAGGGCCGCGAACTCGACCCGATCGCCGGCGCCGATCGCCCCCGTGATGACCGGCCCGGTGTCGATGCCGACCCGCACGTTGAGGGTGTCGATGCCCCACCCTTCCGCGACCTCCCGCCCGAACGTCGCGATGTCCTCGACGATGCGCAGCCCGGCACGGACCGCGCGCTCGGCGTCGTCCTCATGCGCGGCGGGTGCGCCGAAGAGGGCGAGGACGCCGTCGCCGGCGAGGTCCTTCACGGTCCCCCCGAACGCCTCGATCGCTCTCACCATGCGGGCCACGGCGTCCCCGACGACGAGCTTGAGTTCCTCGGGATCGAGCCGCTCGCCGAGGGCGGTCGAGCCGACGAGGTCGGCGAACAGGGCGGTCACGTCACGGCGTTCGTCCCGGATCTCCACGCACGCATCCTGCGACACGGGGACGCCCCCGACAATCGCTGCTCGGTCACTCCGCCGGACGCAACGCGGCGCGCACGAACAGCAGCACCTCGCGCTCTCGGCGCCGCAGCGACGCCTGGCCCGTGTCCGACCCCACCACCGCGTTCAGAACGCTCGCCTCGGTGAGCGAGCCGACGACCGCGGTGTAGAGCGTGAACAGCAGCATGGCCGGATCCTGCTTGCGGATCTCACCGGAGTCCATGCCGGCCTGCAGGAACTCGATCGCGCGCTGGCGCAGCGGGTCGAGCACGTCGGCGAACCGGTCGAACGCCGACGGGCCGAGCCGAGCGGCCTCCCGGACGAACATCGGGAACTCGGGCCACTCCGCGGCGAGACCGAATACGCCGTGGATCACCGCCTCGGCGCGGTCCCAGTACGTCTCCTTGCCCTCGAGGGCCGCGGCGATCGTCGCACCGAGGCGCTCCCCGGCGGCCACGAGGCACGCCTCGAGCAACGCCTCCTTGTTGGGGAAGTAGTACAGCAGCGTCTGCTTGCGCACGCCGACGGCCGTCGCGATGCTCTCGATGCTCGCGCCCTTGTACCCGTCGCGGCCGAACTGGTGGATCGCCTCGGCGACGATCGTGGTGCGCCGTTGCTCACCGCCGGTGCGGGGCACGGTCTACTCCCAGGTCTTCCCGCTGCCGCGGCGCTCGATCGGACGGGTGCCCTCCCAGCGCTTCAGCCACTCCGGGCCGGTCGGGCCGTGCGGGGGCGGTGTCTCGCCCCGCTCGGCGCGCTGCAACGCCTCCCACCACGTGGTGCGGTCCTCGTCGAGCAGCTCGGCCACCGCCTGGGTCATGCGCGCGGTGAACGCCTGGTGCGTCTCCCCTTCCTCGGGGAACAGCGGGGTTCCGATGCGCACGCGCACCGGCGGACGTCCGGCGCGGGGCCACCACCGACCTTTGGGCATCGCCTGGTACGCGCCGCGGATACCGATCGGCACCGCGCCGACCCCGGCCTCGATGCACAGGCGCGCCGTGCCGTGTCGGAAGCGCTTCGCATGGCCGTCGGGCGAGCGCGTGCCCTCGGGAAAGACGACGAGGCTCCACCCGTCGTCGAGCAGCTCGCGCGCCTTGGTGACCGCGTTGCGTGCGCCACGCGAGCGATCGATCGGGAACGCGCCATACGTGAGCGCCGTGAAGGCAGCGCGCCACCACACGTCGAAGAAGTAGTCGCGGGCCGCGCCAACCGCGGTCTTCTCCTGCCACCGCTCGGGCAGGGCGGTCATGATGATCGTCGCGTCGAGATGGCTCGAGTGGTTCGAGAAGAAGATCACTCCGCCGTCGATCGCCCCAAGATGGTCGAGGCCGTACACGCGCAACGCGACCTGGCTGCGCAGCAGCGGGCCGAGCCCCACGTTCAGGATCACGAGCCGGGCCGCCGTGCCGGCCCCGGTGCGTGCCCAGTCGGTGGGGAAGGTCGGGTCCTCGCGGGGCGGCGTGTGCGGCTCCGCGCTACGGGGCACCATCGGCCGGCGGCCCCACCGGAACCCCTCGGCCATCGTCTTCAGCTCGCCGCGCAGACTCATGCGCCACCCCTTCGGTGCGTGAGCGCGCCCATCGCTCGGCTCCTCACCGCACGTCCGCGATCATCACGGGCGGCGCGTGGAAGTACGTGATCGTCGGCGAGGCCCCCACCGTGTCCCTGGCCATCTCGAGCGCGTCGCGCATCGAGTCCGCCCGCCGGTAGCCGAGGCGCGCAACGCTCGAAGGGTTCCCGCCCACGAAGATCACGTCACCCGCGTGATCGCGGCCGTGGGCACCCCAGTACCACATGTAGAACGGGTGCACGCCGTGATACGCGTTGCTCGTCCGGTACAGGTGCACGTACCACGGGTCGGTGGCGTACCGCTCCTCGAACTTCGTCTCGATCGTCTTCGGATCGGTCGTCTCGGCGAGCACCTCCTCGAAGAAGTCGATGTAGCTCGGGTGGTGGATCGAGTGGAACTCCCACGGCACGGGGTGGTGCAGGATGATCACCCCGCCCTGCTTCACGAGCGGCTTGTTCCGGTACATGTTGAACAGGTAGCCGAGCCCGAGGCAGTGCACGAGGATCGGGTTGAGGATCGAGTTCACGTTGTAGGGCCCGAGGTAGGGCACGCCCATGATCAGCACGTCGGCCTGGCCCTGCACCTCGACGAGCTGCTGGCGGTGCAGGTTCGCCAGGGTGCGCTCGTGCACCGCCTCGACCTCGCCGGCGTTCACGCCCGTGAGCTTGTACGGCGCTTCGATGCGCCGGAAGAACTCGCGGCGAACGCGTGGCGGCGCGATGTCGTTGGCCTTCTTCGCGGCCATCATCAGGCCCTGGTCCGACGCGCTCCACTCCCACTCTCGCTTGTTGAGGAAGCCGAGGTTCGACGGGAACGTGTCGGAGTTCACCGTGGTCTCGATCTGGAAGACCTTGACCCCCGCTTCCTTCAGCACCCGGCCCATGCGGTTCACCGAGTCGTTGATCGCGCTGTGGCCCTCACGAGGGTCCATGTACGACTTCGAGTGCAGCATCGTGTGCACGTTGTGGTGGTGCTTCAGGCTCTTGTACCCGGCGAGGCCCACGGCGACGGACTTGTGGCCGCCGTCCATCGCCACCAGGTTGATATTCACGTAGATGATCAGGTCGCTCTCGGCGGCGCGCGCGGAGATCTCGACGTCCTCGCCCTCGTCGGTCGTGCCGATGTGGGTGAGTCCGTGAGGGTCCTCGGCATCGAAGTTCTTGAGGTGCTCCGGGTAGAACGAGCGGTACACGCGCTCGCCGACCGCCCGGCGGATCTCGGCTCCGGTCATGCGCCGATGCAACGCGGTCGCGATGATCAGCTCGACGTCCTCGACGCCCTTGCGGGCGGCGAGCTCGATCACGTGCTCGAGGATCGGCTGACGGATGTCGGGCGTCCGCATCGGCGGCAACGGGATCGAGATGTCATCGATCGCGATCGTGAGCTTCATGCCCGAGAAGAGCAGTTCGGGGAGCGGCTTCGAGTCGCCGACGGGGTTCAGCAGCGCGTGGCGCACGGCGGACGGTACGTCGCGAATTCCGGGAAGGGGATCAGGCGGATAGACGACGCGCGTCCCCAATGGGAACTTCTGCATGCGGTAGCCCTCGCCCTCGTGCACGAGCAGCGGGGGCGTCCGCTCGTCCACCTGCAGCACGAATCCGGGTCTGGGCATCTCGTTCGTCTCCTAGGTCGTGGGTTCGGTCGCGGCCGGGGCCGCATGGGAGCTCTCCTGCGGCGCGAAGGCCACCTTGAACGTGCCGAGCCGGCCGGCCGACATCGCATGATCGATCGCGTCGCGCCACCGCGCGAGCGGATAGGTCGCGCCGACCATGGGCGCGAGCATCGGGCCGATCTGACTGGCCAGCTCGAGCGCGAGCGCGAACGAATGGCGACGGCCGCCCTCGGTGTCCTCCATGCCGGTGGTGTAAGCGCCCACGAGCTCGAGCTCGCGGAACCACAGCGGCGTGAGATCGGCTCCGCCCGCGGGGATGCCGCTCACGACGACCCGCCCCCCCGCCTTGGTGGTTCGCAGCGCCATGTCGAGCGCGCGCTTCGAACCGGTGCATTCGAACACTACGTCGGCTCCGCCGAGCAGGAACTCCTGGCCGCGTTCGGGCCTCAGCTTCACGGCGTGTCCGACGCGGCGCACCGCCTTCAGCGCGTGCTCCGGGCGGACGACCTCGTCGGCGCCGGCCATCTTCGCGGCCGCCCGCTGTGCCGTGTGCTTCGCGGCCACGATCACGCTCCCCGGCTGCGCGAACCGGCGGAGCGCGACCTGCGTGAGCAGGCCGACCGTGCCCGAGCCGATCACGAGCACGTCGGCGCCATCGGGGATGCGTGCGCGGAACACCGAGTGGATCGCGGTCGCGAGCGGTTCGATCAAGACCGCGACGCGATCGTCGATGCCATCGGGCACGGCCCACAGCTGCGAGCGGTGGGCGAGCATCATGCGGCTCCATCCGCCACCGGTGCTCGAGCAGAACCCCGTCTGCAAGCCGGGCTTCAAGGAACCGACCGTCACGCGATCACACCGTCCATACTCTCCTGCGGCACAGTGCTCACAGAGATCGGCCTGGTCGCGGGCCGCGCACCCGAGCACGGACGACAGCGTCACCCGCTGCCCCGCCGCGTGGTCGCCGCAGTCGTCGAGCAGCTCGCCCACGACCTCGTGCCCCGGCACGAACGGCATCGAGACGAGCGGGGAGAAGTAGAACGACGACTCGCCGGCGATCGTGGACAGGTCGCTGCCGCAGACCCCGGCGAGCGTCGGTTTCACCCGCGCCCATCCCTCGCGCGTCGGCTCCGGATCCGGCTGGGTGACCAGACGGAGCGGGGCCAGCGGCCCCCCGGCCACGAGGCCCGGTACGCGACGCCCGGCGACCTTGGATCCGACGTAGCGCGGCATCGATCGGAAGTACTCGAGCGCGAGCGCCATCTACCGCCCCACCGCCCTCATGTGCGCACCGCCGGCCTCGGGAAACGCACCCGCGGCATGCCCTTGGTCATGCCCCATTCCTCGATCGGCCAACGGCGTCGCCGCGCGTAGCGGTAGAGCGACGCGTCGGGTGAGACCGCGACCGGGTTGCCCACAGCACGAAGCAGGGGCAGGTCCGAGTACGAGTCGGCGTAGGCGTAGGAATGCCGCAGGTCGACGCCCTCCAGCAGGGCGAACCGCCGCAACCAGGCGGCTCGCGCCTCCCCCACCAGCGGCGGGGCCGACATGAAGCCGGTGTAGCGACCGTCACGTTCCTCGAGTTCGGCGCCGATCACCACGTCGAACAGCGGCGAGAGCGGCCGCACGAACGCCTCGGCGGCGGCCGTGATCAGGATCGTTCGGTGCCCGGAGGCGCGGTGCTCGCGGATGCGTCGGATCGCGGCCGCGCTCGCCTTCTGCAGCATGAACTCGGCGACATGGCTCGCCACGAGTCGGTCGATGCCCTCGACGCTCGCGCCCTCGTACCGCCGGAAGAAGGTGCGCAGGAAGTCGCCGCGATCGCGCCGGTCGATCTGCAGGTAGCCGGGGATACGCCCGAACACGCTCGCGAGCTCGCGCGGCCACTCCTCGGGGGTGAGGTCGGCCATGCGCGCCCACACGTAGCTCTCGACCACGTTCGACGTGATGATCGTGCCTTCCATGTCGAAGAGGGCGACCACCGGCTCCTCGCGCTCGCGGATCGACACGCTCGGACGCTGGCGGTCGCGCGTCGACAGCTCGCGCAGCGACTGCGTGACGGCCGGGGAATGCACGTCCTGCAGGTAGTACTTCCAGTCGACCATCGCCGCGTCGAACGGGAACGTCGCCTTGTCGTCGTCGGTGAGCGACTCGAACAGGGCGAGGGTGCGATCGTCGGTGTAGACGACCTCGGTCTCGGTGTACATGCCGTACAGGTCGCTGTAGCGCTTCACGAAGTCGACCCGGGCCTTGTCGCGATCGAGGCGCCGCACGGCGTCGCGCATCGCCTTCGACTTCGGCAT
>DASSCU010000040.1 GCA_035697485.1 Actinomycetota bacterium | reverse complement strand
CGCCGCTCGATGCCGGTGGCCTCGACGACGTCCCAGACCGGTTGATCGTGCCCGTCGAGGTCGTACGCGAACCTGACGAGATCGAAGCGGGGATCGCCGGCGCACGCGCCCTCCCAGTCGATGATGCCGGTGAGGGTGCCGTCGTCGCCGGCGAGGATGTTGTCGGTGTGCAGGTCCAGGTGCACGAGCCCGTCGGTCGGGAACCACCCCGGGTCGGCGTCGGCGCCGACGGCCGGACGCCCGTGATGAAAGCTCGTGGAGGCCGGGGAGCAGGACCGCATAGCGCTCGGCGACGGTCTCGTCCGGGAACCACTTGCGCACCACCGGCGCGCCGTCCGGCGCCGTCGCGAACCACGCACCCCCCTCGGACACGCCGGCCTCGGCGCGAGCGCCGAGCTCGAAGCCCAGTTCGCGCAGCCGTGCGCGGTTCACGTCGCCGGTGGCTGCTCGAACACCACCGTCACCTCCTCGGACCCCCGCGAGCGCAGCAGCGCCGCCAGAGCCGCGGCCGCCTCGTCACTAAGTCGTACTGCAGCGTTCTGCTGTCGTCGATTCTCACGATGTCCATGGCCTGAGCGGACAAGCGCTTGTACTCCTCGACCTGCCCTCGTTCCGCGGGAGCTGAGTCAGCGCTCAAGCAACTGCATCTGTTCCTCGTTGTGGTGACCGCCGGCTGCCGGGGTGAGGTTGTCGAGCCTCTGGATCTGTTCAGGGCTCAGCTCGATCCCGTCCGCCGCGCAGTTCTCCTCCACGCGTGCGGTTCGCTTCGTCCCGGGGATCGGCACGATGTCGTCGCCCTTACTCAACAGCCATGCGAGGGCGACCTGGGCAGGCGTCGCTCCGGCGTCCGCGGCGACCGCAGCGACCTCGTCGGCGATCCGCAGGTTCCGCTCGAAGTTCTCACCGATGAAGCGTGGGTTGGTCTTGCGCCAATCGTCAGCCGCGAAGTCATCGGTCGTCCGGATCTGCCCGGTGAGGAAGCCGTGCCCGAGGGGCGAGTACGCAACGAACCCGATGCCGAGCTCTCGCGCGACCGCCAGCACACCGTCCTCGGGGTCGCGCGTCCACAACGAGTACTCAGACTGTAGTGCCGTGATCGGGTACACGGCGTTGGCCCGACGGATCGTGTCCACCCACGCTTCGGATAGTCCGATATGGCGGACCTTCCCTTCGGCAACGAGTCCCGCCATCGCGCCGACCGTGTCTTCGATCGGCGTGTTCGGATCGACCCGGTGTTGGTAGAGAAGGTCGATGCGATCGGTGGCGAGCCGCCGCAGCGAACCCTCGACCGCGACGCGAACGTTCTCCGGGCGGCTATCGAGGGGAGCCGTGCCGCCGGGCACGTGGGAGATCCAGCCGAACTTCGTTGCGAGCACGACCTCGTCCCGACGGTCCTTGATCGCTCGTCCGACGAGCTCCTCGTTGGCGAACGGACCGTACGCCTCTGCGGTGTCGAGGAGCGTGACACCAAGATCGAGCGCGCGATGGATCGTCCGGATCGACTCCTCTTCGTCGGTCCCGGCTCCCGTGTAGGCGTGGGACATCCCCATCGTCCCCAACCCGATGCGGCCGACGTCGAGCGTGCCGAGTCTCGCGTGCTTCATCGTCCTCCCCGATCAGCTCCGCGCGATGCGGAGCGTCGTTGCCTGCGCCTTCGGACTCGTGATGCGCTCGACCGCCGAGGACCGGCCGTACGTGCGCCTGTACTCCTCGTTGATCGCATCGTCGAGGTGATGGTCTGCGTCCTCGAACGAGACGTCGACTCACGTCCGTCTAAGAGAGGTCTTGCTCACAACATGCCCGGCCGAGCGTAACCTCAGCGCTTGCAGAAGCGCCACCTGACCAGATCGGATACGCGACGGAACCGTCGGCGGCCTGTCGTCGCCATCCCAGCCGGCGCTCGCCCCTGACTGCGGCGGAGAGTGCCGGAGCGGGCGAGTAGGTGGCGGGTACCGCGACGCGACCATGTTCCCCCACGGGATCTCAGCACCGAACTGCACGCACCCACCGCCAGATCGGGTGCATGCCCCGAGCCTGCTCGTTGCGTGCCCAGAAGCGATCTGCACCGACGTCCCGACGAGCATGAGTGCCGACGACGCGCGCGATCCGTTTCATAGGACACCTCGCTCCCGATGAATGTGACTCAGGCTAGCCTGACGCCGTGGAGGACCCCCGAGCCGCTGGGCGTGGTGATCGAGACGGTCGGTGACACCATGGGGTGTCGTTCGGCGAGTGCAGCCTTGACCTGCTGCGGTAGACGCTCATAGGGTCCCCCTGCCCGCAGAATGGCGGGAGCATGAGGAAGCGATGGGTGCTTTGCATCGCGGTACTACTGGTGAGCCTCATGACGGCTGCCGGGTGTGGCGACGACTCCGAGTCCGGAGCCGACGCAACGACGAGCGAGGGAACGGAGCCTTCGTCGACAGAGGCCGCAACGCCGGAGTTGATCGGGTCCTGGCACCGAGCCCAGGCCTGTGCAGAGATGCTTGCTGCCTTCGATGAAGCGGGCCTGGCCGAATCCCATCGCGGGTGGCTCCAAGGGAACTTCTACGGCGGGAAGCCGGGGCCGAAAGAGGGCGATCTTTGCGCGGGTGCTGAGGGTCCATTGGAGCATGACCACTTCTTCACGGCTGATGGCGCGTTCGGATCGCACGACCAGAACGGTGAAGAAGTCGATGGTGGAGATTTCGAGCTGGTCGACGGCGACACAGTGAGTTTCCCGTCACATGCGGAGGAGTTCGGTTACGACGGCGACCTCGTCGTTGACTACACAGTCAGCGGTGATGTTGTGACGTTCGAAGTCGCCCTGCCCGACCCATGCGTCGACACGTGCGCGGATGCCTACGCGTGGGCACTGTCCGCCTTCGCCTCCGGTCCGTGGGAGCGCGGTGAGGTACCTGTGTAGCCGCAAGGGACTTCCTACGAGGGTCTTG
>DASSCU010000039.1 GCA_035697485.1 Actinomycetota bacterium | reverse complement strand
GGCGATGTGTGGAAGTAGTCGTCGTGGTTGCAGTCCAGCAGCCACTCGTGGGCGCTGGGGCACGGATTCGTGATCGGCGGTGACGACGCGGAGTCCCGGTAGCACATCAGATCCGACTCGTCGGTGCAGTGGTAGCCGCCGGTGCTGTGGGGCGCGCTGAGCTGCACGGCGCCGAGCGTGTGCATCAGCTCGTGCACTTCCGACAGGTGATCGGTGCGTGCCCAGCATCCGCTGTCGACGCGAGCGTAATGCGGGCCCTTGTTGGCACCGTTGGTGAGGCCGGCCGTGTCTCCGCCGCCAACCTGACCGATGCCGCAGTACACGGTCGCGTCGGCCCAGACCATGTACTTCCGGTCGGTGCGATTCAGCCCCGCCGCGCGGAGTTCGGTGATCGTGTTCGACAGGGTGTCGTCGCCGGTGGGCGAGAGCACGGCGTGTGCGACGTCGAGCACGCAGCCCGGCGTGGTCACGAACCGGATGTGCCGTTCGCCGCCGGTCTCGGCGGCGCTGTGGTTCACGACCGTGTCCATCTGGCCGGTCCACGTCGCGATCAGTGGCGCGATCTCGGCGAAGCGGTCGGGGCGGTCGCTCGCCACGGCGTACACCGCCTGCACCCTCGATCCGTCGGCGCCGTCGCCCGTGCACCAGACGCCGCTCGCACCGATCTGGTCGGTCACCTGCTGGGTGCTCTGGGTGATGTCGGCCACCGACCGCCGATCCCTGACGTCGATGCCTCGGGGGGCAGGATCGGGGCCGTGGGTGCATGCCGCGCCCCGCTCACCGAGCTCGATCCGGTACTGACCTGCGCAGGCGCCGTTCGCCTTCCTCTCGAGACCCTCGAACACCAGCCCCTTCGCCTCGTCCGAGCGCTGGTGTCGAGGTTCCCGAGCCCCTCCCGTCGTCGCGATCCCTGCGATCACGAGCGTGACCGCGAGCCCCGCGAGCCAGATCCGACGTGTCATCGATCCCCCTCGGCTGATCCTGCGGTGCGAGCGACAGCCCGTACCTGCCTTCGGGTATCGGCTGAGAGAGCGGTTTCGCCTGAATCACACCGTGTGGGGCCGCCGGAGGATTTCAGGAGGCCCGTGAGGGGGACGCCGTTCGCCATCGCACTGCGCAGGAGGCGGTTCGGCGCCCCGCCTGCCGCGCCGTAGCCCGCGATCGCGCGCCGCGACGAACGACGCGGTCAAGTTTCGGCCGGGCAGCGACCGATGCTGCAAATGAGCCTGTCTCTTGGGAGGGATGATGGCCGACGACATCGTGCACCACCGATCCGACCCGCTGCTGGACGGCGCGCTCGAGCGTTTCGAGCGGGCCGAGGCCGAGTTGGAGGAGACCGAGGAGCGCCGGCGCCGGCTCGCCGACGAGGCCGCGCGCGCGGCCGCCGAGCTCGAGTCCACGCTCGACCAGGCGATCAGGAAGTCGATCGACGACCGTGACCGTCTCGAAGAAGAGCTGGCCGCCGTCGTCGATCACATCACCCGGCTCGAGTCGATCCGCGCACGGTCGGGCGGAAGGAACACCGCCGTCACCGTCACCGCCGTGCCTCGGGTCAGCGAGGATCGCGACGAGGACACCCTCGAGGCTCCGGAGGGCTCCGAACCGAAGGACGCGTACGAGGGTCAGTGGTACGAGCTGATGAAGTCGCGGGACGGCGACACCGCGTTCTCCTCGTGATCTGACCCTCGATTTGTCTACCGACCGGTAGAGAGGCATAATCTGCCGTGTGGTAGAGACGCGGCAGCCCGCATCTTCCTCGATCGTCGAGGCCCTCTCGGGCAAGACGATGTTGCTCACAGGGGTGACCGGTTTCCTCGCGCAGGTCGTCTTCGAACGGCTGCTCGCCGACTTCCCCGAGACGCGCGTGGTGCTGCTCGTGCGCGGTCAGACCGGTACGACGAGTCGCGAACGCGTCGAGTACCTCTTCCGCAAGCCTGCCTTCGACACCCTGCGCGAGCGCCTCGGCGAGAGCGGCCTGAGGGCGATGCTCGACGAGCGCGTCGACGTGATCGACGGCGACTTCAGCCGGGGCAAGCCCGAGATCCCGGCCGGCATCGACGTTGCCATGCACTCCGCGGCCACCGTCAGCTTCGACCCCCCGATCGACGAGGGGTTCATGACGAACCTGCGGGGGGCGATGAACCTCTACGGCGGGGTGATCGCGAGCGGCTCGGCACCGGCGCTGGTGCACGTGTCGACCGCGTACGTGGCCGGCGTGCAGAAGGGCGTGATCCCCGAGGGTCCGCTCGAGCACCGCGTCGACTACATGCTCGAACTCGAGCTCGCGATGGCTGCGCGCAAGGACGTGGAGGCGGCCAGCCGCAAGCCCGAGATGCTGAACGCGTTCATGGACCTCGCGCGCGAGGAGCACTCCCGGGCAGGCCCGACGACCGTCGCCGACGACGCGGAGGAACGCCGTCAGAAGTGGGTGACGAAGCGGCTCGTCGAGTACGGACGCACCCGCGCCCGCTCGCTCGGATGGCCCGACGTCTACACGTTCACGAAGGCGATGGGCGAGCGGGCGGTCGAGGACCTCGCGGCCGAGGCGAACCTGCCGCTCAGCATCGTGCGCCCGTCGATCATCGAGTCGGCGTACACGCACCCGTTCCCGGGCTGGATCGACGGGTTCAAGATGGCCGACCCGATCATCCGCGCGTACGGCCTCGGGCAGATCCCCGAGTTCCCCGGCATCCCGGAGGGGATCATCGACATCATCCCGGTCGACTTCGTCGTGAACGCCTTGTTCGCGGTCGCGGCGAACCCGCCGCCGCCCGGTCAGGTGCACCACTACAACGTGAGCTCGGGCTCGAGGAACCCGTTGCGGTTCTTCGAGCTGTACGAATGGATCCGTGCCTACTTCGAGGAGCACCCGCTGCCAGAGCGGGGCCGGGGCGAGCACAAGGTCCCCGAGTGGGACTTCCCGGGCAACCTCACCGTCGAGCGCATGCTGCGGCGGGCCGAGCGCTTCACCGACATCGCGGAGCAGATCGTGACCCACCTGCCGAAGTCGAAGGCGATGCGTGACGCCGTGCGCCGCGTCGATCGCGACAAGGCGCGGGTCGACTTCGTGAAGCGCTACAGCGACCTCTACGGCCTGTACACCGAGACAGAGGTCGTCTACACCGACGACCGTACGCTCGGGCTCTTCGAGTCGCTGAGCGCCGAGGACAAGGCGATGTTCCCGTTCGACGCCGCGATGGTCGACTGGAAGTACTACTTGCAGGACGTGCACTCCCCGGCCGTGACCCAGTCGCTGCGAGAGCTCTCGAAGCGCGATCGCGAGCGCCCCACGGTGACGATCCGCGAGCGTGAGGAGCCGGTCCTCGCCCTGTTCGACATGGAGGGCACGATCATCTCGTCGAACGTGGTCGAGAGCTACGTGTGGGCCCGCATGGCCGACCTCACCCCCGACGAGTGGCCGCGCGAGCTCGCGAGCGTGTTCGGGCGCATCCCCGGCTATCTGCAGATCGACCGGCGCGATCGCGGCGACTTCCTGCGCTC